>NZ_JBHUDX010000011.1:0-123538 GCF_042678285.1 Streptomyces caeni | reverse complement strand
GCTCCAGCACCAGGACCCGCCGGCCGGACCGGGCCGGATCCCGGCGGAAGCCCCGAGCGGCGTCGGGCCGGGCCCACCACGCGACTGGCGCAGTCCGGTATGCGCTCCCACCGGCCCGGCGGGAGGCTGGCGTCATGGCCGGTGCACAGCCCATCGTGATCTACCCGCCCGCCGAGGACGGCAGCCGGCGGGTCCGTGCGGGCGTCCACTTCCTGGGACTGGCGTACGGGCCGCTGGACATCGCCGAGTTCCTGCTCCTCGCGGGCCTGGAAGACGTGGACGAGGAGTGGGTACGGCAGTCGGAGCTGATCGAGTGGCGCGGCGGCGGTCCGGACGTCTGGCGGCACTGACCAGGGCCGGCCCGACGCGGCACCGCCGAATTCGGCGCCCCGGCACCACGCTCCCGCCCCGCGGTTCCCCGCCCGCGCCCCGCTCCCGACGCCGTCGACGAGAGTGCGCGACGTCTCACAGCGGGGGGTGCGGCGGCGCGCTCAGCCGTCGGCGACCGACATCGCCATCAGCGACCAGCCGATGAACAGCGGATCCAAGATCGGGGGGCAGCCTTCCGTGAAGGAGCGTTCCCCGAAGACGACCGGCTCGTCCGGGACCCGGACGGGAGTGGCCATCGTGGCCCGGGCGATGACGCGTCCCAGGTCGCGCGCGGGTTCCGGAAGCATCCCCGCGCGGTGTAGAGGAAGATCTCGTCGTCTTCCTCCAGCGCACGGGCGGCCTTGGAGCGCCCCGCAGGGAACGCCATCCGCTGCTCGGTCGGCACCCGGCTCGGGGCGGCGCGGTCTCCGGTGATCAGCAGATGCGTGGCCGGCATCCCGATCACGATAGCCGGGGCGTGGCCGCACGGTGCACCGCCGGCCGCACGGTCCCCGGCGTGCGCGGATCACGGCTCGGGAGACGTCGTCCCGCGCGTCGCCGCCGGTGAGGCAGAACGGGTCCACCTCTGAGGTCCGGCGAGAGAGCCATCGCCACCCGGAGCGGTCGCATACGAAACCTTTGCGCTTTCACGGGGATCCCTTGCACCGCCTCCCACCTGCACGAAGCCCGCTTTGTCCGCGCGTACGGCCCGCACGTCACACCAAGTTCACCCCGCCGCCCTTCCTCGACGTTCTACGCGCGTGGTGTCATGCACGCGCCACTGCCCTCCCCTTCCGTGAGGCCCAACTCGACTAGGAGACACGCATGTTGTGGAAGGTCCTCGGCCGTGCCGGTGTCGCCCTGGCGGCCGGTGCCGCCGTAGTCGCCACCGCGATCCCCGCGAACGCCGCCGGCTACTCCGCGTTCGCCTTCTCGCAGAGCGGCAGCCAGCCCACCATCTACGACTTCATCAACTCGGCCACCACCTCCCTAGACATGACCATCTACGAGTTGGAGGACACCACCGCCGTCAACGACCTCATAGCCCTGGAGAACAAGGGCGTCACCGTGCGGGTCGTCCTGGACCGCCGGCACCGGACCGCCAACAGCTCGGCGTACAGCGCCCTGACGAGCGCGGGCGTGGGAGTGGTGTGGTCGCCGTCCACCTTCGTCTACACGCACCAGAAGACCATCACGGTGGACGGCGTCAAGTCGCTGATCATGACGGGCAACCTCACCTCCCAGTACTACACGACCAGCCGTGACTACGGCGTGTTCGACGACGACACCCGCGATGTCGCCTCGATCGAGAAGGTCTTCAACGCCGACTACACCGGCACCTCGATCACCCCGACCGACGGCGACCATCTGCTCTGGTCCCCCACCGACTCCCGCAACCGCCTGCTGACGGTGATCAACGGCGCCACGACGACGCTCGACATCGAGGAGTTGGAGCTCGGCGACAGCACGGTGGTCAACGCGATCGTGGCGCGGGCGCAGGCGGGGGTGGCCGTACGGGTGGTCCTGGAGAACCCGTCCAACTACTCCAGCCAGGTGGCCGCGATCAAGGCGGCGGGCGGCACCGTCGTCGGCTACTCCGACCCCAACGGCTTCTACATCCACGCCAAGGCGATGGTGGCCGACTACGGCCTGTCCACGCAGAAGGTGGAGGCCGGCTCCATGAACATCAGCACCAACTCGCTCGACAACAACCGCGAGCTGGGCCTCATCCTCACGGGTACCGGCGTGGCCCAGTCCGTGACCACCACCGTCGAGACCACCTTCGACGGCGACTACTCCGGCGGCGCTCCCGCATGATCCGGAGCCGGTGACAAGCGGAGCAGGCAGCCGGCACCGCTTCCCCCGCACACGTCCGGGGACAACCACGGTGCCTGTACCCGGCCGGTGTCCCTTGGGGGCACCGGCTGCCCGCTGCCGGGCGTCCGGCCTGCAGACTCTGATCGCGGACGGCGGGATCCGGGAGTCGGCCCTGGGCGACAGCCGGGCGGCGGGGCGGCGCAGGGGCCCGCTCACTGTGTGCCAGGCCACGCGTGATGCCACGGGACATGGGAACCGCAATGGCCGAAAATATGTCCCAGCGCATGAGGTGAGTTGCGTGGCGCCCTCCCGGACGGTCCGGGGATCGCCATGCCGGGGGGTAGCAGGATGAACGAGTGGTCGGTCCCGGGGTACACCGGGACACGGGAGCTGGGTTCCGGGGCGAGCGGCCACGTCGTGCTCGCCGTCCACGACGAGACCGGGGTCCCGGTCGCGGTGAAGTACCTGAGCCGGTCGCTGCTGAACCGTCCCGGGTTCGTCCGGGACTTCCGCGCCGAGGCTCGGTTGCTCGGCGGGCTGCGCAGCGAGCACGTCGCCGGGCTGTACGAGTACGTGGAGAGCCCGGACGGTGCCGCCATCGTGATGGAGCTCGTCGACGGGGTCGCCCTGCGCGAACTGCTGCGCCGCCAGGGTCCCGTCGGTCCCGAGGAGGCACTGACCCTCCTCAAGGGCTCGCTGCTCGGCCTGGCCGACGCCCATCGCCTCGGCGTGGTCCACCGCGACTACAAGCCGGCGAACGTCATCGTCTCCGTCGACGGCGTCTCCAAGCTGATCGACTTCGGGATCACGGTGAGCGACGGGACCACGGCGGGCGCGGCCGGAACGCCCGCCTACATGGCCCCCGAGCAGTGGCGTGGTGCCGCCGCGTCCCCGGCGGCCGACGTGTACGCCGCGACCGCGACGTTCTTCGAGTGCCTGACCGGACACCGGCCGTACGAGGGCGAGAACCTCGCCGAACTCGCGCTGCAGCACCTCGACGCCACGGTGCCCGTCGAAGACGTCCCCGAGCCGGTGCGTCCGCTGGTGGCACGCGGGCTGGCCAAGACGCCGGAGCAACGGCCGGAGAACGCCCGGGAGTTCGTCGTGGAGCTGGAGCGGATCGCCGGCGCCGCCTACGGCCCCGGCTGGGAAGAGCGCGGCCGCGGGCGGCTGGCCGCCCTGGTGGCGGCCCTGCTCCCGCTGCTGCTCTCCGCCCCGCCCGGCACCACCCAGGGCACCACCGACCTGGCCACCACGAACGTCGGCGGCCACGGATCCGGCTGGGCCCGCTCGCTGTTGCCGAACCGCCTGGGGCTGCTCGCCTCCGGCGCGGCCGTGGCCCTGGCCCTCGCGCTGGCCTACGGACAGGGGGAGGGGGCCGACCCGCAGCAGGCGGCGCAGGCCGTGGCCACCACCAGCGCCCAGCCGGGGGTGAGCAGCGGGCCGACGGTGCCCGCCGGCACGGCCTCACCCACGCACGGCCCCAGCGCCTCCCCCGGCTCCGCCTCGCCTTCCCCCTCCGCCTCGGACGACGCCCCCACGGTGAGCCCGTCCGCGAGCTCCGGCGTCCCCGCGACCCGGGAGCCCTCCACGCCCACGGTGACCGCCACCGCCACCACGAGTCAGACTCCGACAGCACCGGTCACGAGCGCGCCGCCCGCCGCGGCCGTGAAGGACGTCACCATCGGCAGCTTCGTGCAGACCGGGTCGGACACGGGCGCCGTCACCATCACCGTCTCCACCGACGGCCCCGGACCGGTGTCCGTCACCCTCGCCTGGTACAGCGGGAACGTCTACGGGCAGCCGGGCGACCCCGACGGCGCCGCGCAGACCTTCCTGCGCAGCGGGGCCACCCGGTACACCCTCACGGTCAACCACACCTTCCAGGGCACGGGCTGCTACTGGGGGGTGCGGGCCACCACCAGCCCGGCGTCCGCCGGCGGCGGCGCCTGGCAGCAACTCCTCACCTGGCGGTGCACCCTCCGATGAACGGCCCCAGACAGCCCCACGGCCAAGAGCCCACCCCGCGCCGAGCCGAGGACGCGGACCCCACCATCCACCTGCCTCAAGACGAAAACCCGACGGTCCGCCTGCCCCAGGACGAGGCCGCCACCGTCGAACTGTCCAAAGGCCGGGGCCCCACCGACGCCCCGGCGGCGACCGAGGAACCCACCGTCGACCTCGCCTCCGACGAAGACCCCACCGTCGACCTCGCCCCCGATGGCCACGCCCCTACCGTCGACCTCGCCCCCGGTGACCACGCCCCTACCGTCGACCTCGCCCCCGATGAGGACTCCACGGTTCGCCTGCCGGAGGAAGGCAAACCGGAGCCCGGCTCCGAGGCGAAGTCCGCGGCCGCGGCCGCAGCCGATGACGACTACCGCGCAACCCTCCTGGCCAGCCACTGGGTTCAGCGGTCGGCGCCCGAGGAGGACCTGCCCCCGACCGTTCCGGGCGGACAACCCGCCCCGCCTGCCGCGGCAACGACGGCACCCGACCGCATCGACGGGCGCGTCCTCAGGTTCGGTCCGGGTGTCACCATGGCCGACCGGGACCGTTCCGGCACCACGGTCCTCTCCCTTCCTCCGGCACCCCGGCCCCGCCCGGCCCGGTCCCCGGTGCTGCGCCGGTACACACTGCCCGCCGTCGTGCTGCTGGGGGTCCTGCTGTTCCTGGCCTGGCAGCGGTTCGGTCCCTCCGTGGCCGTCCGCGACGTGCGTGTCAGCACGGACAGCCGGGGACCCGGCTGCGACGGGACCGCCGACGTCGTCGCGCTCCTGTCCACCGACGGCCGCCCCGGGACGGTCACATACCGCTGGGAGCGCAGCGACGGCACCACCTCCGGTTCGCTGACCGAGAAGCTTCCCCGCGGCCGGTCCACGGCGCGACTGCACCTGCTGTGGACCTTCCACGGCGAGGGCCGGTACCAGGCGCGGGCGACGCTGCGGATCCTCTCCCCCGGCCCGCGCACTGCCACGACTTCGTTCACCTACCGGTGCCCCTGACCACCGGAAGCGACACCGCCGAGATACTGAGTGGTCGGTATGTGAAGGGTGCCCGAGGGCGATGGAATACGCCCCCGGGCGCCCCGGCGGCTCACTTGCCGAGCGGACCGAACTCCTTGCGGGTGTCGACCGGCTGGCCGAAGAGCTGCCACCGCTCGCCCTCGAAGCGCATGAGCTGCATCGTCTCGATCGGGAAGGCGTCGTCGGATCCCGTGGACAGGGTGACCCCGGGCAGCAGCATGTCCACCTTGACGTCCTTCAGGTTGCGCACCGCGTCACGCAGCCCTTCCCTGGTGGGGCACTTCATCGCGTCCATGGCCTTGTGCAGGCTCGAAGCCGCGGCCCAGCCGTAGGCGTTGAACTGGTTGGCAGGGTCAGCGTCCGGCGCGTACTTGTGCATCGCCTCCTGGTACGCCTTCATCTCCGGGTCGTTCGCCCAGCGGGGGTCGGCGGGGTCCTTGAAGTACGTGGCCGAGACCACGCCCTGGACGTTCTTGAAGCCGACCGGCTTGAGCACGGTGGCGGACGCGGACACGTTGTTCACGATGTGCAGCGGGTTCCACTTGGTGTTCCTGGCGTCGGCGGCCAGAGCCTGGCTGCCGAACTTGGGCGTGGTCACGTTCAGCAGCACATCCGCCTTGGAGCGGGCGAGGTTCGCCATCTGCGCGGAGACGGACGGGTCGGTGACCTCGTAGCTCTCCTCGGCGACCACCTTGACCCCGCTGCCGGCGACGGCCTTCTTGAACCCGCCGAGCAGATCCTTGCCGAAGTCGTCGTTCTGGTAGAGGACCGCGACCTTCGCGTTCGGCTTCTCGCTCTTGAGGAACTTGGCGTACACGCGTGCCTCGGCGACGTAGTTGGGCTGCCAGCCGATGGTCCAGGGGTGCTGGGTGTCCGTGCCCCAGACGGAGGCGCCGGTGGCCACGAACGGCTGCGGCACCTTCTGCTTGTTGAGGTAGTCCCACACGGCCGCGGTGGACGGGGTGCCCAGGGTCTGGAAGACGGCGAAGACCTTCTCCTTCTCGACCAGCCGGCGTGCCTCCTCCACCGCCTTGGGCGGCTGGTAGCCGTCGTCACGCACGACGAACTCCACCTTGCGGCCGCCGATGCCGCCGTGGTCGTTGACGTACTTGAAGTAGACGGCGACGCCGTTGCTGATCGCGCCGTACGCGGAGGCCGGGCCCGACAGGGGGTAGATCCCGCCCAGTTTGACGGTCTTGTCGGTGATGCCGGTGGTCTGCTGGCCCTTGCACGCGCCGTCGGCGGCGGTGCCCTGGTCGTCCTGTCCCCGCTGGGTGCCGCAGGCGGTCGCGGTGAGCAGTGCGGCGGTCGCGGCTGCGGCCGCCCGCAGAGCGGTCGTCTTGTGCATGTGACTCATTCCTTTTCCGTGCGGGGCGGTACGCCCACGGGTTCGGCGTCGACGGGTTCGGCGTCAACGGGTTCCGCGTCAACGGGTGCGGGATCCATGAGGGTCGGGGGCGCGGATGCTTCGGACTCCGTCTCCGGTCCGGGCTCCGGCTCGCGTTCGGGTTCCGGTTCCGGCCCAGGCCCGGACTCGGACTCGGGCCCGGATACGGTCCGGGAATCCGCCCCCGGCGTCCGGTCGGGTGCGGCGGCACGGGCGCGGTGGTGGGCGACGGCGTTCCGGACCCGGCTCACCAGGCCGGCGAGTCCCGTCGGCGCCACGAACATCACCGCGATGATCAGCAGGCCGAACACCACACCGGGCGCCGCCTCGCTCAGATCCTGGGAGACGCTCGGGACGTACATCACGAACGCCGCGCCCAGCAGCGGCCCGTACAGCGAGGCGAGCCCTCCGACCACCAGGCCGGCCAGCAGCGTGATGGAGAGGACGAAGCTGAACGAGTCCGGGGACACAAAGCCGATCACCCAGGTGTACATGCATCCGGCGACACCCGCGAACATCGCGCTCCAGGCGAAGGCGAGGGTCTTGTGCAGCGACAGCCGCACGCCCATGACCTCCGCGGCGCTCTCGTTGTCCCGTACCGCGAGCAGCGCACGGCCGACCCGGGACCGCAGCAGGTTGCGGGCGAGCAGCAGCGCCACCGCCGTGACGGCGAGGACGACGAGGTACATCCACTGGTCCTCGGCGAGCCCGCTCCAGGCGGGCGGCTCCAGCTTGTCCACGGTCAGGCCCATGGCACCGCCCGTCACCGGTTCCAGCCGCTTGAGCAGTGGCGGCAGGAACACCGCGAAGGAGAGGGTGACCAGCGCCAGGTACAGCCCGCGCAGCCGCAGTGCCGGCACCCCGAAGCCGAGTCCCAGCAGGAAGCACGCGGCGGCCGCGACCGGCAGCGTGGCCAGGTGGCCCACGTCGAACCGGTCGAGCATGACCGCGGCCGTGTAGGCCCCGGCAGCGAAGAACGCGCCGTGGCCGAGCGAGATCTGTCCGCCGAACCCGACCAGCAGGTTCAGTCCGGCCAGCGCGACGGCGTACAGCAGGACCATGGTCAGCTGGAAGACCTGGAAGGGAGCGAAGTAGAACGGCGCGGCCAGGGCGGCCGCTGCCGCGAGCAGCGCGGTGAGCGCGACCCGCGCCTGCCGGGCGCGGCCGGGGACCATCGTCATCGTGCTCATGCCCGCTCCACCGCCGCCCGTCCGAACAGGCCCTGGGGCCGTACCAGCAGCACCCCGAGGATGATCACCAGAGGTACTCCGACTTTCAGATCGGCGCCGACGACGTCCACGTACGCCCCGGCCAGCGTCTCGGCGACGCCGACGAACAGGCCGCCCACGACCGCGCCGACGGGGCTGTCGAAACCGCCGAGGGTCGCGGCGGCGAACGCGTAGATGAGCACCCCGCCCATCATGTTGGGCTCCAGGAACAGCACCGGAGCGACGAGCACGCCCGACACCGCCCCGACCGTCGCGGCCAGTCCCCAGCCGAGCATCAGCACGCGGTTCACGCGGATGCCCGACAGCCGGGCGGACGCCGGGTTGCAGGCGACCGCCCGCATCACCAGGCCGGCCGAGGTGTGCTGGAAGAGCACGTAGAGCAGACCCATCACGACGGCGACCACGCCGATGATCCCGAGGGTGGACCAGTCCAGACGCACTCCCGCCAGGTCGACCCCGCCGTCGGGGAACGGCTGCGGGAAGTCCTTGACCGTGAAGGACCAGATCAGACCGGCCATCGCGTTGACGAAGATGAACAGGCCCACCGTGACGATGACGACCGTCAGCTCCGGCGCGCCCCGCACCGGGCGGATGATGACCCGCTCCACGAGCATGCCGCCGGCGAAGGACACCGCGAGGGTGACCGGCAGCGCCAGCCAGAACGGCATCCCGGACGCCACCAACTGCCAGGCCACGTAGGTGGAGAGCATGGCCAGCTCGCCCTGCGCGAAGTTGACGATCCCGGTGAACCGGTGGATCAGCACCAGGGCCAGCGCCAGGCTGGCGTACACCGCGCCGGAGCCGAGTCCTTCCACCACTTGCTGCATCAGCTCGGTCATGGCGCTCACCCGCCCTTCCCGGAGCGGACGGAGACACCGAGGTACACCTCGGCGACCTGCCCGTCCTCACGGATCCGCTCGGCCGGCCCGGAAAGCACCAGGCGGCCGGCCTCCAGGACGTGGGCCCGGTGCGCGATCTCCAGCGCGAGCTGGGCGTTCTGCTCGACGACGACCACGGTGGTGCGTTCCTCCTCGTTCACGGCACGGACGATCTCAAACAGCTCACGCGTGACCAGCGGGGCGAGCCCCAGGGACGGCTCGTCCAGAAGCAGGAGCGAGGGCCGCAGCATCAGGGCCCTGCCGATGGCGAGCATCTGCTGCTCGCCGCCGCTGAGGCTTCCGGCGGCCTGCCGGGAGCGCTGGCGCAGCTTGGGGAAGTAGCCGTAGATCCGGTCAAGGTCGGCCGCGACGGCCGCGCGTTCGGCCCGGCCCCGCCGCCCGAGGCCGGTACGCAGGTGCGCGCCGATGCGCAGGTTCTCCTCTACGGTCAGGTCGTTGAAGGTGCCCCGGCCCTCGGGCACGTGGGCGACGCCGAGCCGCGCCGCCTGCTCGGGAGAGCGGCCAAGCAGTTCGGTGCCGTTCAAGGTGACCGAGCCACGGCCGCGGATCATGCCGCACAGTGCCCGCAGGGTCGTCGTCTTGCCCGCGCCGTTGGGCCCCAGCACCGCGCACACCTCGCCGCGGCCGACGGAGAAGTCGAGGCCCTGCAGCACACGGGCCTGGCCGTATCCGGCGTGCAGGTCCGACACCTTCAGGAAGTCGGGCGTGGCGGGTGTCCCGGCCCCGGTGCGGCCGGTGGTGGGCTCGCTCACGCCGCCACCCCCAGGTACGCCTCGATGACGGCCGGGTCGCGCTGGATCTGCTCCGGGGGGCCTTCTGCGATCTTGCGTCCGAAGTCGAGGCACACCACCTTGTCGCACAGGCCCATCACGAACCCCATGTGGTGCTCCACCACCACGAGTGTGAGGTCGAGGTCCCGGCGCACCGCCCGCACCAGGTCGGCGAACTGGTCGACCTCGCCGTGACTGAGGCCGTTGACGGGTTCGTCGAGCAGCAGCAGCCGGGGCCCGACCGCGAGGGCGCGGGCCAGTTCCACACGCTTGAGGGTGCCGAACGGCAGCCCGGTGGCGGGATGGTCGGCGACGTCGGCCAGGTCGAGCCGTTGCAGCAACTCGTCCGCCCGGTGGCGGAGCCGGGCGTCCTCGCGCCGGACGCCCGGCAGCCGCAGCGCCGCGGCGAGGTGTCCGGTGCGGCCCTGGCTGTGGGCGCCGACCATGACGTTCTCCCGGACCGTGAGCCGTGGAAACAGCCCCAGGTTCTGGAAGGTGCGGGCGATGCCGCGTCCGGCCACGGCGTGCGGCGCCAGCGCGAGCAGATCCTCGCCGGCGAACCGCACCGTGCCGGCATCGGGAGTGCACCGCCGGGTGAGGCAGTTGAACAAGGTGGTCTTACCGGCTCCGTTCGGTCCGATGAGCCCTACGGCGGTGCCCGGTTCGACGGTGAACCCCACACCGTCGAGTGCCGTGATCCCGCCGAAGCGCACGGTGATACCGTCGACCGTGAGCATGAATGACGCCCCTTCCGATGTGCTGGGGTGGGCGAGCGTCACAGTAGGTGGGGGCCTTCTGGCGGCACATTGGGTGCGGGCACCCAATTTCGCGCCCGATGACTTGTGCGCCGCGCACAGGTCGCCGCGCATCTCCCCCACCGGGCCTGTTGACGGGACACGAGGGAATGGCGACGATCGGCGCCATGCCTCGCGGTCTCGCCTTGGGCGCCCCCGGCCTGTCCGAACCGCTGCTCAGGGAGCGGCGGCGGATCCTGGGTGCTGTCCAGGAGCGGATCGAGGAGGTGGCGGAGACCGCGGTCGCGGCGATGCGTGCCGAGATCCCGTCGTACGCGCTCGGCGACGAGCGGTTCTTCGACGATGTACGGGACCAGGTGCTCACGCACTACCGCATCAAGGTGGCGGCGCTCGCCGGTGACGGGGAGATCGCCGCGGAGGACCTGGGCTTCAGCCGCGCGGCCGCCATGCGCAGGGCACGCGCGGGATTCGCGCTGGAGGACTGGATCAGCGCCTTCCGGGTCGGACGGCAGGTCTTCTGGAACGCGGTGCTGGAGACCGTGGGCACCTCGGAGCTGGCGCAGCAGGCTGCACTGTCCTTGGTCACACCGATGATGCGGTACGTGGACTACGCCAGCACGCATGCCGCGCAGGCGTATGTGGAGTACCAGCAGCACATCGTGGCGGACGCGGACCGGGAGCGCCGGGACCTCCTGGACCAGCTCCTGGCGGGCGTGGCACCGACGCGCGGTCCGCTGCTGACGGCGGCGCAGGCGTACGGCATCGGGCCGAACTCGCCGATGATGGTGGTCGTGGCGGCGGTCTGCCTCGGGGACACCCGCGGTGGGGACATCGCCTCGGCCGAGACCGGTTACGCCACCGGCGCGGCGCTCACCGTCGCCGGCGTGTGGGCCAGCAGAACCCTGGTCGTCGTCCGTCAGGGCGAGGTGATCGCCGTGCCCGTGGTACGCACCGGAATGGACGAAGAGGACATCTGCACCCACTTCGCGGCGATGCAGCGGCGGCTGGGCCGTGAAGGGACCACGCTGTCCATGGGGATCAGCACGGTCGCCCGGGGCGCGTCCGAACTGCCGCGCGCCTACCGGGAGGCGCGGGCCGCCCTCGACCTGGTGCCGAGCGGGGGCGGGGTGGCGGCGCTGCCGCGGCTGTCCCCGTTCGACTATCTGGCGCTGCGCGCCGACGACCTCGCCCGCCGGCTGGTCGATCCCCGTGTGCGCGCACTGCTGGAGGAGGACCGCAGACGCGGTGACACTCTGGCGGCCACCGTACGGGCGTTCGCGGAGGCCGACCTCAACCTGCGGCTGGCCGCCGATCGCCTGCGGGTGCACCACAACACGGCGCACTACCGGTTGCGCCGCATCGAAGAGCGCACCGGACGCAACCCGCGCCGGATCGCCGATCTCCTGGAACTGCTGGTCGCCCTCGCCATCCGCGACGGGGCCGGGGAAGGTGAGGACCGCCCGTGAGCGGCACCGTGGAGTCCGCCGGAACGGAGGCCGCATGCCGCCGGCCCGACCGGCAGGGCGGCACCGCCCCGCCGGAGGCACCCACCGGGCAGCTCCGCCCGGCCCGGGGCGCACTGCTCGACGCGGCGCTGCGGGTGTTCACCGAGCGCGGCTACACCGATGCCGGGCTCGCCGAGATCGCGGCCCGCTCAGGTATCCGCGTGGGCAGTCTCTTCCAGCACTACGGCGGCAAGCGGGGGCTGTACCTCGCGCTCTGGGAGGAGTTCCGGGAGGAGCAGGAGCGCCGGACCGCGGCGGCGCTGGCGTCGCTGCGAGGCCGCGGGGTGGAGGACCCCGTGGCCGTCTTCCTGGCGGGGGCCAGAGCGTATCTGGAGGGGGTCTGGGACAACCGGCCGCTCGTCAGGCTCCTCGACCAGGACGACGGCCCGGCAGGCTTCGACGCGCTGCGCCGCCAGTGGGACCGCGCCTGGGTGCGGCGCAACGCCCGGCTGCTGAAGGTGGACGAGCGGCAGCGCACGGGCCGGGTCCGGGTGATCGTGCTGACCACGGTCATCGGTGGGGCGGCCCGTGAGCTGGGCGACTGCGCGGACGGGACGGAGGCCCGGGAGATCGTGGACGAGGTGTGCGGCATCCTCGGCCATCTGACGGCGCGTCCCGGCTGACCCCACGACCCGGCCCACCCCACGACCCGGCCAGCCCACGACCCGGCTGCCCCATGGCCCGGCCGACCGGTCGGCGGATTGAGACAACGTCACGCGGGCTGCGTATCGCTTCACGACGGACCACCGCACGACGGAACCCAGTCCGCCGCGGGCATGCAGGGGCCATGGGACGAAGAGGACTGCCGATGGGATTCCACGACGCCGGACCCCAGCGGGCCCTCGCTCAGGGGTGTGACCCCGCGCATGACATCCGGGACTCCTTCCAGGCGGTTCTGAACGCTCTGGAATCGGCACGCGCCGACCTCCAGGCGATGGACGGGCTCCAGGACGCCGGGAGCCCGGCACCGGGGCCCGAAGGGATGGTTCCGGCCGCTCCGCGGGGCGCTCCACCGCCCGTCGCGGACCCGCCGCGGACCGGTGGCGCGGCCCGGGCGCTGCTGGATGCCGTGGTCGAACCGCTGTGGTCACGGGGCGGGCGACAGGGGCCGGGCGGGCGGCCGGAGCCGTTCGCCCCACCGCGGCCGTTCGCCCCACCACAGCCGTTCGCCCCGCCGGAGCCGTTCGTACCACCGCAGCCGTTCACGCCGCCGCATGCGTTCACGCCACCGGAGCCGTCGGCGCCACCGCATCCGTTCGCGCCGCCCCTGGCAGCAGGGCCGGCCACGGCGGAATCGAAGCCGCTTCTGCTCACCCACGCCTTCGAGGACTTGGGCAGGGGCCGCGTGCAGCTGAAGGCCGATCACCGCAACCAGTGCTCACAGGCGGCCGTCGCCGGCCTCGGCGCGCACCGCGAGGGCGTGCCGCGCCGCCACCGCCGGCGCCCCGACGGAACCCGGCGGGACACCGTGCACTTCTTGCTCCTCGCCCACGAATGGCCTGTGGCGAAGGAGCACCTGGCCGCCCGGCCGTGAGGCCCCGGCCCCACGGACCGAGGTGAGGGGCCGGCGTTCACCCCTTCGGATGCGCGTCGGACCGGGGACGGAGGAGCCCCCGGCCCGACCCGGCGCCGCTCCACCTCGGCAGGATGTCCACTCAGTCCCGATAAAGTGCATTTTGTGATCAAGTCGGGAAGGCTCCGCCGCCGTCACCCTCCGAACGGCAGCCGTCGGGAGACCGCGCTGCTGTCGCCGGTGATCGTCACCGTACTCGTCGCCGTTCTGGCGTTCTTCACTCCGAGGGAGATCGCCATCAGCCGCCTGCTGCCCGCGGCGCCCGCCCTCGCCGCCGCGATGTGGCCCGTGCTCCCGACGATCCTGCTGGGCACGTTCTGCCTCCTGGTCATGATCGGACTCAGTTTCGTCTACACCGACCTGGGGACGCCGTACACCGCCGCTTCGATCATCGCGGTCACCCTGGCGGCCGCGTACACCAGCCATCTCCGGCTCCAGAGGGAGGAGACACTCTTCCAGGTCCGGCTGGTCGCCGACGCGGCCCAGAAGGTGCTGCTGCGGCCCCTGCCACGCCGCATCCAGGACATCGAGATCGAGTCGCTGTACCTGGCGGCCCAGGAGCAGGCCCGGATCGGAGGCGACTTCTACGAGGTGGCCGACACCCCGTACGGGGTCCGGCTGCTCATCGGCGACGTGCGCGGCAAGGGGCTGTCCGCGGTCGGAGCGGCGTCGGCGCTGATCAACAGCTTCAGGGAGAACGCGTACGACCAGCCCGATCTGAGGAGCGTCATCCGTCACCTCGAGACCAGCATCGTCCGCCACAGCGCCGCTTTCCCCACGCAGAACCTGTCGGAACACTTCGCCACCGCTCTCATCGCCGAGATCCCGTTCGGCGGCGGACGCATCAGAATCCTGAACTGCGGGCACCCTCCACCGCTGCTCGTGCGCCGCGGGCAGGTCCGCATCCTGGAGCCCATCCGCCCGTCGCCGCCCCTGAACCTCGCGGCACTCCTCGGAGACCACTACTTCATCGACACCGTCGCCTTCGCCCCGGGCGACCACATGCTGCTCTACACCGACGGCGTGACGGAGACCCGGGACCGCGCCGGCGCGTTCTTCCCGTTGCCGGAGTGGATGCGGCAGCAGAGCCCGGCGCCGCCCGGCGAACTGCTGGACCGGCTGCACCGGGACCTGCTCCAATACAGCGGCGGACGGCTCGAGGACGACATCGCGGCTCTTGCCCTGCGGTGCCTGCATCCCCGCAGTCCCGGGCATCGCGCGTAGGTCCCGGCCCCGGGGCGCGGCGCGGTCGGCCGCGGACCGCGCCACGGCCCGGGGCCGGGCCTTTCCATGCCGCTAGGGGGCGCAGCCGCGCAAGATGAATCCCACCGTGTCGGCCAGGCCCTGGTCGATCTCCTCGGTGTGGAGCGCGCCGCTGACCACGAGGGCGGCGAAGCCGTGCAGCGCGGACATGACCGGCAGGCCGATGCGTTCCGCCGGGCCCTCGCGCACCTCCCCGGTCCGCTGCCCGTCCTCGATCATCCGCATGGCGAAGCCCGCCAACCAGTACGAGGCGTCGGTCAGTTCGCGGGACGCGGCGGGATCATGCTTGACCGCGTACATCAGGTCCAGCAGAACCGCGTTGTCGGTCGCGAAGCCCACATAGGCGCGCCCGACAGCGACCATGCGGTCGGCGAAGGAGCCGCCCGCCTCCTCCCGCGCCGCGGTCATCACCGCCGCGAGGCGACCGAACCCCTCCAGTGCCAGCGCGTCCAGCAGCGCCTGCTTGTCCTTGAAGTGACGGCTGGGCGCGGCATGGCTGACCCCGATGCCCCGGGCCAGCTCCCGCAGCGACAGCGCACCCGGTCCCTTGTCGCGCAGCATCCGCTCGGCCCGCGCGAGCAGCGCGGCGCGCAGGTCTCCGTGGTGGTAAGGGCGGGTCTTCATGCCACCACCCTATCCCGTGAATGGCCAGTGCCTACATTGTTGACGTTGACATCATTGTTTACGATGCCTACATTGGCCCGCATGACACAGCAGAGGACTTCACACACACCGCACTGGAACGCGACCCACCTCCCCGACCTGACCGGCCGCACCGCCGTGGTCACCGGGGCCAACAGCGGGCTCGGCATCGCCACCGTCGAAGCCCTGGCCCGGGCGGGTGCCCACGTCGTGCTCGCCGTACGGGACACCCGCCGCGGGGAGGCCGCCGCGGCGACGGTGACGGGAGCGCGCGGCGCCCTGGAGGTTCGCCGCCTCGACCTGGCCGACCTGACCTCGATCCGCCGGTTCGCCGCCTCCTGGGAGGGCGACCTCGATCTGCTGGTCAACAATGCCGGCGTCATGAACCTCCCCGAGGCCCGCACCAAGGACGGCTTCGAGATGCAGTTCGGCACCAACCACCTCGGCCACTTCGCGCTGACCAACCTGCTACTGCCGCACATCACAGACCGCGTGGTGACCGTCGCCTCCGGCATGCACAGGCTCCCGGGCAACCGCATCCACTTCGAGAACCTCAACCTGACGGGCGAGTACACCCCGATACGCGCCTACGGCCAGTCCAAGCTGGCCAACCTGCTGTTCACCCTCGATCTCCAGCGCCGCCTCACAGCGGCGGGCTCCCCCGTCCGCGCCCTCGCCGCCCATCCCGGCTGGGCCGCCACCAATCTGCAGGGCCACGACGCCAGCCTCATGCGCCGCACGGTCATGCGAGTGGGCAACCGGTTCCTGGCGCAGGACAGCAGGGCGGGCGCGCTGCCGACGCTCTACGCGGCGGTCCAGGACCTGCCCGGCGCCGCCTATGTGGGCCCGAACCGCTTCAACGAGATGCGCGGCACCCCGACCCTGGTCGGCCGCACGCCGGCGGCCAGCGACCCGGACGCCGCACGACGCCTGTGGGCCGCCTCCGAGGAACTCACCGGCGTCGCCTTCCCCGAACGGCTGCGGGCCACGGCCGCTGCCACCGAGTGACCCGCCGACCGCCCGGCGGCCGCTGATCACCTGCGAAGACGGCCTGCGTGCCGCAGCTCGCCGACCCGGGCTCCTCCGCCGGCCCCATGCGAGGCCCGGGCAGCATGCGAGAGGCCAACGGATGGGTGGTTCTGGAGCGGCTGCGCGCCCACGCCCCCGTTTGCGTCCCGCAGGTCTCCTCCGACCCACGGTTGCCCCGTCCGACGGTGAACCAGGCCCTGGCCCGGCCGGAGGCCGCGGGCCTGGTACGGCAGACCGGTGTGACCGGCCGCGCCGGACGGGCGGCCCGGCGCCGGGAGCCCGACAGCGGTGCCGGCCGCGTGGTCAGCGTGGACGTCGGAGGGCAGTGGATCCGGCTCGCGCCGACGGACCTCACCGGCCGGGTCCCCGACCGTCGGCGGACCGAAGGCGCCACGGTGCGCGAGTCTGCCGACGCGCTGCCGATGCGGCCGGACGACGTCAGCGTCCTTGTCTCCCAACTCACCGAGCAGGGGCTGATCGAACGCCGGCAGGACGCCGTCGACAAGCGGATCGCGCACCTGTACCCGACCGATCGGGCCCGGCAGGAGCTCGCCGAGGTCCGTCGCCTCGAAGGCGAACACATCGCCCGCGCGCTGCAGTTCCTCACCGAGGGCGAACGGGACGCCCCGGGCTCGGCCCTGGGCGCACTCACGTCGTTGGCACATCACCTGCGGCCCGCGGCCGAGCAATGCCCACGGTCCCCGCCCGGGACGTTCCCGACCGCGCGCCGCCCGGCGGCACCGGGCCAGGCGCGACACCGACCGTCAAACGGACAACGGCGGGCCGGCCCCTCGAACCGCCCGCCCCGGCTGGCGCCCCGGCCCGGTTTGCGGACCAGTCCGTCACCACGTGGATTGCCCCACGGTACGGCCCGGGACGGGGCCCTGCTCCGCCAGGTCGGCGGGGTCGGTGTTGGCCCCGCACAGGACGACGCAGACCTTCTCCCCGACGCCCGGCCGGTAGCCGCGGTCCGGGACGTCGGACCGGGCCGTCGGATCCCGGTCGGACAGCTGCGGGTCGGGGAGGGTGATCGCGGCCAGCGCGGTGGCGGCGCCGTGTTCGACGGCCACCCTGTGGTGGTCCCACAGTGCCTTGCGGGCTCGGACGATCTCGGTGTCCGGCACGAGGACGGAGCGCACGCCGTCGTGCTGTGCGGCGTGCAGGGCCGTGGCGGAGGCGCGGCGGGCGCCGAGGGAGTCGGCGGCGACGGAGTCGACCGTGACGTCGACGGGGCGGCCGGCCCGCACGGCGGCGTTCAGCGCCCGGCATGTGTCCGGTTCGACGGCCACGGTGCGGATGCCGTGCTGCTGGGCGGCGGTGGCCACGCCGGCGAACAGTCCGCCGCCGCCGACCGCGACCACCACGGTGTCCAGGCCGGGCATCTGCCGGTGGATCTCCTCCAGCAGCGTGCCGGCGCCGGCCGCGATCAGCGGGTGATCATAGGCGTGGGAGGCGAGCGCGCCGGTGGCCGCGGCGAAGTCCTCGCACGCGGTCAGGGCGTCGGCGTACTCCGCCCCGGTCAGCCGCACCTCGGCACCGTAGGAGCGGAGCTTGGCGACCTTCACCGTGGGCGCGGTGGCGGGCAGGAAGACGGTGGCCGGGATGCCCTGCTGCCGGGCGGCCCAGGCGCAGGCCAGGCCCGCGTTGCCACCGGAGGCGATCGTCACCCCGGCCCCGGGGAGCGTGCCGGCATCACGGTGGGCCTGGATGAAGTTCTGCGCGCCGCGGGCCTTGAACGATCCGGTGTGCTGCATGAACTCCATGGCCAGCCACACCTCACAGGACTGTTCGGGGCGGTCCCCCGGCCAGGCGCCGTGGCCGGTGGGGATCGCACCCGTGTCGAGGGGTGCGAGGGTGACGGGGCGGACCCGCCCGGCGATGCGGTCGGTGGCGGCCTTGATGTCGCCGTACGCGAGCTGGTGCACGGGGTTGCTCCGCAAGGTGGCTGGTTCACGACGGGATGACGATCCGCCAGTAGATCGATACACCGTACCGTACACTGACCCGCATGCCCAGGCGATCCGCTTCCCTCACCCGCGCGACACCGGAACGCATCGCCGACACGGCCCTGCTGATCCTGGACCGGGACGGGCCCGCCGCGCTCAGCTTCCGCACCCTCGCCGCCGCCCTGGACATCTCCCTCGCCTCCCTCCAGCGCCGCTGCACCGACCTGGCCGGACTGCTGGACCTGATCACCGACCACCTCGCCGCCCGCCTGCCCGGCCTCCCGCCCGGCACCGACTGGGCCACGGCCACCGCGGCCCGGTTCACCGCGCTGTACGAGCTGCTGACGGCCCACCCCGGTCTGGTGGTCCTGCGCGGCAGCCGGCCCTGGCTCGGCCCGCAGCTCCTGGGACGACTGGTGGAGCCGCAGCTCGCCGACTCGATCGCGGCCGGCATGACCCCCGAGGACGCCATCGCCGCCTACCGGCGGATGTACCTGCTCACCCTCGGCTGCGCCGGCTTCGTCGACCACCGCGACCCCGAAGCCGCCCAAGCGGCCACCCGTCAGGCCCTGGCCGCGCTCGACCCCGGGGAATTCCCGGTGCTGACCGGGCACCTCGGCACGCTCCTGCCCGCCACCGTCGACCACGAGGTCTACCACGGCGCGCTCCACCAGCTGATCCACGCCGCCGACCCGGCACGGCCCGGCGGCCGCCGGACTCCGCAGTGATCGCCCGGATGACGGCTGATGACGGTTTCGGTCGGGTCGAGCCGGTCGTTGTCGAGGACGGACGACTTGGTGTGCCGGCCGTCGCGGGTGCCGCTCGTCCACGTTGTGCAGCCCCGCATCGAACCTGCGTTGCCCTGCCCACGGGGCGAGGGCTCCGCGAGCCCTGCCGGACGGCGGCAGAGCGAAGCGGCGACGCAACGGCGCAGGGCGGACGGGCTGCAAGGGCCGCATGGGCGTCCGCGTGAGCGGCGCGGCCGGTTACCTCGCCGGCGGGCGTCCGACGGCCCGAGGACGTGAGGAGCGCGCCGTTCAGCCGAGTTGGTAGTCGAACCAGATGCGGTGCGTGCCGTCGGCGTCCACGGCCAGTCCTCCGGCCCCAAAGATCCCAGCCAGCTCGCCGGTGCCGCTCGTGGGCACGATGGTGAAGAACTCCGCGGTGCGGTCCTCGCCGGTCGTGGTAGCCGAATGGACGAAGTTGAAGCAGCCTTCCCTGCCGCTCAGCGAGCCTTCGAACGATTCCATGGCCACATAGGTGCCGACGCCGGTCGTCTGGTCGAACGCGGCGGTGAACAGGGTCGCCGAGCGACCCGAGATCTCCCCCTCGAAGTGCTTCTCCATCGTCGCGACGCCCACCGGCAGCCCTGTGGACACGGTCGGCTCGGGCTTCAGCTCCGTCGGAACGAACGTCTTGACGGTGAATGTTCCATCAGCTCTCATGCACCGACCGTACCGAGGCGGTCTGACAATGGCGGCTGGAACGGGCCGGGCCGGGCGGCGCCGGAAAGTACCGTGGTGTGCCGACCGGCTCACCGCCGGTGCGTACCACGGCGAGCGCCCCGCCCGGACGCAGCGCGTCGGCGGCCTTGGTCATCCGCACCGCCGGGTCGATCCAGTGGAACGCCGTTGCGGAGACGACCGCGTCGAACGGCTCCCGCGGCAGCGGCCGGCTCTCGAACTCCGCCGTCACCACCTCGGCCGCCGCGGCCTCGGCCGGATTGCGCCGGGCGACCGCGGCCATGCGCGATCCCGCCTCGACGGCCGTGATCCGGCAACCCGGCGCGGCCAGGGGCACCGCCGCCTGTCCGGTTCCGCAGCCCACCTCCGGTACGCGGCTGCCGGGGCGGGTACCGGCGAGTTCCACGAGGTCGTCGAGCAGCTCCGGCGGATAGCCGGGCCTTGCCCGGTCGTACAGCTCCGCGTCCTCGTCGATTATCCGGCCCAGCCGCAGCCGCCGGGACTCCTCCGGCCTGTCGTCACGTCGTGCCTGCGCGGTTCTTCGGCGGTGTGGATGCCGGGCGGATTCTCGTACGCGACGAAGGTGAGGCCGACCGGGGCCTGCACGACCGGGGCGCGGTTTTCCCCCGGCGGATCCTCCCGGCGGCGACCGGGTCTCCGACTGACCGGTGTACGGACGCGGCGCCATGGCCCCGCAGGTCCCGGGGCGTGCCGACCGCTGCCGACGGTTCGTCAGCCGCCGGCCCCCGACTCGCCGAGCACTTCCCGTGCGGCCGTGAGCGCGGCGGCCCGGTCGTCCGGGACCAGCCCGATGCGGGTGCGGCGGTCGAGCAGGTCGGCCGCGTCGAGCGCCCCTTCGTGGCACACGGCCCACAGCAGTTCCGCACGGGTCACGGGGTGCCCTTCGAGGACGGGCCGGGCGAGCCGGGGGTCGGCCACGGACAGCGCGTGCACGGCGGGAGCCTCGGCGCCGTAGCGGTCGATCAGGCGTCGCGGCGCGCGGAGGGCGCCAAGCACCCGGGGCGGTGCGGCGCCGACCAGTGGGAGAGCGCTGGTGGAAGAGGTTGCCGCGGACAGGCCGTGGGTGGAGACGGCGGCGTCGACCGCGTCCTCGGCCATGCGCCGATAGGTGGTCAGCTTGCCGCCGACGACGGTGACCACACCCTCCCGCGAGGTGAGCACGGCGTGCCTGCGGGAGATGTCGGCGGTGCGGGGCGCCGCCGCGGGGTCCTCGCCCGGTGCGCTGTCCAGCAGCGGCCGCAGTCCGGCGAACGCGCCCACCACATCGTGGCGGTGGACGGGAACGTCCAGTGCGGAGCCGAGGACGTCCAGCAGGAACCCGATGTCGGTCTCCGGCACCTCGGGGACGTCCGGCACGTCGCCGTCCACGGGTTCGTCGGTGAGTCCGACGTAGACCCGGCCGTCGCCCTGTGGCAGGACGAGGACGAAGCGGTTGCTCTCGCCGGGGATCGGGACGTGCAGGCCGGCCGGCACGGAGCCCAGGTGGTCCGCCCGCAGGACGAGGTGGGTGCCGCGGGAGGGCCGTATGCGGACCCCGTCCACCAGGCCGCCCGCCCACACACCGGATGCGTTGATCACCGCGCGGGCGCGGATCTCGCCTTCTTCGCCGGTGAGTTCGTCGCGTATCCGGGCACCGGAGGCGGTCAGCTCCAGCGCGCGCACCCGGGTCAGGATCCGTGCCCCCCGTGCCGCCGCCGTCCGTGCGATCGCGGTGACCAGGCGGGCGTCGTCGGTCACCCGGCCGTCCCAGGACAGCAACCCGCCGCGCAGTCCGGCGCCGCGCAGCGCGGGGGCCAGGTGACGGGTTTCCGTCGCGGAGAGCCTGCGCGGTGCGGGCAGGGTCGACCGGGCCGTACGTGCCGCCAGGCGCAGCGTGTCACCGGCGCGGAATCCGGCCCAGGCCAATGCGGCCTGGCTGCGGGAGACCAGCGGGGTCAGGGGCAGCACGAACGGCTGGGCCCGCACCAGGTGCGGAGCCGTGCGCTCCATCAGAACGCCGCGTTCCAGGGCGCTTTCGTGAGCGACGTCGAGCTGGGCGGAGGCGAGATAGCGCAGCCCGCCGTGGATGAGCTTGGAGCTCCAGCGGGAGGTACCGAAGGCCAGGTCGTGGGCGTCGACGGCGGCGACGGTCAGTCCGCGCGCGGCGGCGTCCAGGGCGGCACCGGCGCCGGTCGCGCCGAGGCCGACCACCAGGACGTCCACGGGCGTGCCGCCGGTGGTCTCGGCCAGTTCGCGCAGGCGCCGGCCGGCGGTGAGCGAAGACCCGGGAACCGGTCCCGCCAAGGAGGCGGGAGTGCTGCTGGAACTCATGGGGTGAGGGTCCTCTCGAGGATGGTCCGCAGTTCCGCCGAGAAGGCCTCCGTGCTCAGCTCGGCGTCGTCCTCCTCGGTCATGGTGCGCAGCGACAGGGTGAAGGACTGGGCGACCAGCAGCAGGGCTCTGGCCTGCCGTTCGGGGTGGCCGGGGCGTACGGACCCGTCCGTGTGACCCTCGCGGAGGGCGTCGCCGAGCAGTTCCAGGAGGGCTTCCTGGCTCGCCCCGCGCCGGTCGAGCACGTAGGGGACGAGCAGTTCGGGATCGACGTCGACGATCTTGCGGAAGAGCGGATGGCTCCGGAAGGCGGCGACGCCGCCCACGAGCCCCTCCACGATCCGTGTGCGGGTGGTCGTCCCGGGCCTCGGTTCCGGCATCGCGCCGGTGGCCACCTTGATCCACTCTCGGGTCATCAAGTCACCGACCAGCGAGCGGACATCGGGCCAGCGGCGGTACAGCGTCATCCGGGAGACGCCCGCACGGCGGGCCACGTCGGTCAGGGTGGTGCGCCGGACGCCGACGGCCAGGACGCAGTCGCGGACCGCGTCGAGCACCGGATCACCGTCCGAGGCGTTGTGACGAATAGGCGTCATGTGTCACAGTGTAACGCGCCCTCGGCCGTCCCGGGGCTCTTCCCCGGCCGCACGACCGCACGGCCGCGACGACCGACACGCGCGACGCCGACGCCACGACGACCCATGTCCGACGCCGACGCCACGACGACCAGTGAGGACAAGCGCCATGGACATGCTCTGGAGCGGCTGGGGCGACCCGGCCAGGGCGACGCCGCTGCCCGACTCGGTGATCGGTCTGCTGCGCGACCTGCTGGGGGTCACACCGCGCACCGCCGGGCCTGTCGCCCTGGGAGAGATCCCCGTGCCCGAGCCGCCCCTCGACCCGGCGGCACACCGCGCTCTGCTCGCCGCCGTCGGCGGTGAAGAGCATCTGCGCACCGACGCCGAGTCCCGGATCCGGCACACCCGGGGCAAATCCACCCCGGATCTGCTGCGCATCCGCGAGGGGGACGTGGGCGATCTCCCGGCGGCCGTGGTCCTCCCGGCGAGCCACGAGGAGGTGCTCGCGGTGCTGGCGGCATGCGCCGCGCACGGCCTGGCGCTGGTCCCGTTCGGTGGCGGCACCTCCGTCGTCGGCGGGCTCGCCCCCGAGCGGCGACGCCCGTTCGTCGCGCTGGACCTGCGCCGGATGAACGTCCTGCTCGACCTCGATCCGGTCTCCCGCACGGCCACCCTGCAACCCGGCCTGCGCGCCCCCCACGCCGAGGCGCTCCTTGCCGAGCACGGCTTCACGCTGGGCCATCACCCGCAGTCGTACGAGTGGGCGACAATCGGCGGATTCGCCGCGGCCCGCTCCAGCGGTCAGGCTTCCGCCGGATACGGCCGCTTCGACGACATGGTCCTCGGCCTCACCCTCGCCACCCCGTCCGGCACCCTCGAAGTGGGCCGCGCCCCGCGCTCGGCGGCCGGTCCGGATCTGCGGCAGCTGATCCTCGGGTCCGAGGGAGCGTTCGGCGTCATCACCTCGGTGACCGTCCGGATCCGCCCCGTCCCCCCGACCCGCGTCTACGAGGGGTGGCGCTTCGACTCCTTCGAGGCGGGCGCCGCCGCCCTTCGGCACCTCGCCCAGGACGGGCCGCGGCCGACCGTGCTGCGGCTGTCCGACGAGACCGAGACGCTCATCGGCCTCGCCCAGCCCGACGCCATCGGCTCGTCGGGCCTGCCGCAGAACGCCGGATGCCTGGCCATCACCGGCTACGAGGGAACCGAGGAGGACACCGCACACCGCCGGGAACGGGCGGCGGCCGTGCTGCGCGACGCCGGCGGCACCTGCCTGGGCCGGGAACCGGGAGAGCGCTGGGCCGCGGGCCGCTACTCGGCTCCCTACCTGCGGGACGCACTGCTGGACGCCGGGGCGTTCGCCGAGACACTGGAGACCGCCGCCTTCTGGTCGCGCCTGCCCGGGCTGTACGCCGCCGTCCGCGACGCGCTGACCGGCACGCTCACCGCGTCGGGTACACCGCCGCTGGTCATGTGCCACATCTCTCACGTGTACGAGAACGGTGCCTCTCTGTACTTCACCGTGGTCTCCGCTCAGGGCGAGGACCCCGTGGCGCACTGGGGCCACGCCAAACGTGCCGCCGGCGAGGCGATCCTGGCGGCCGGGGGCACCATCAGCCACCACCACGGCGTGGGCACGGATCACCGGGACTGGTATGTGCGGGAGGCCGGTTCGCTCGGCATCGGCGCCCTCCAGGCCGTCAAGCGACGGCTGGACCCCGCCGGTCTGCTCAATCCGGGCGTCCTGCTGCCCGTCGACTGACCGACCAGCCCGGCCCCGCCCCGCCACCGTCCGGTTCACGATCCGTCAGGCCCCTGGAGGCACACCGATGCGACAGTTCACCGCCATCGTCAACCCCACCGCCGGCGGATCCGCCGGGGTCGCGGTGCTGCTGCGCGTGGCCCGGCTGCTGAGGGAGGCGGGTGCCGGGCTGGAGACCGAGTACAGCCGCAGTCTGGCCCACGCCCGGGACCTCGCCCGGCAGGCCGGGGAGCGCGACCGGATCGTCGTGGCAGTCGGCGGCGACGGCATCACCGGCAGCATCGGCGGGGCCCTCAGCGGCACCGGCACGTCCTTCGGTCTGATCCCGGCCGGCCGGGGCAACGACTTCGCCCGGGCGCTCGGCCTGCCCACCGAGCCTGAGGCACTGGCCCGAGTGCTGCTGCACAGCGGTCCCCGGGCCGTGGACACCATAGAAGTGGAGTCCCCCCACGGCCGCAGCGTCGTCCTCGGCAGCGTGTACGCGGGGGTGGACGCCCTCGCCAACCGCCACGCCAACCGCTCCACACTCCTCAAGGGCGCCGCCTCCTACTACGCGGGCGGACTACGAGCCGTCGCCACCTGGCGCCCGGCGGCCTACCGGGTCACCGTCGACGGCGAGAACCTCGCACACCGCGGCTACACCGTCGTCGCCGCCAACTCCGCCTACTACGGCTCCGGTCGCATCATCGCCCCCGGCGCCCGCGTCGACGACGGGCTGCTCGAGGTGGTGATGATCCGCGAGGCACCGCGCCGGCTCTTCTTCACCCTGATGAACGAGCTCAGGTCCGGGGACCACGTCCAGCGGCCCGAAGTGCGGGTCCTCAGCGGGAGAGAGGTGCGCATCGAGGCAGACCGGGAGGTGCCGTGCGGCGCCGACGGCGAGGTCGACACCGCCCTTCCCGTCACGGCCCGGGTACTGCCCGGATCCCTCGCCGTGCTCTGCTAGGGCCTGTCGCCCGGCCCGGCATCCGCCTCGGCCCGCTCACCCGGCGCGGCTGAATGTCTCCTTCGCCCGAAGCGCCGCCCACTGCTAGCTTCGAAGCGAACCGGGAGACGGGGGTGGGCCATGGCGGCAGCCGAGGTGATCGATCTGGTGGCGATGGGCGAGGACTTCGTCCGCAATCCCCATCCCGTCTACGCCGCGCTGAGGGAACGCGGCCCGGTCCACAAGGTACGGATCCCGGAGGGTGCGGAGGCCTGGCTTGTCGTCGGGTACGAGGCCGGACGGGCCGCACTCGTGGATCCGCGGTTGTCCAAGCAGTGGAAGAACGCCTCGCCCTCCTTTCCGATCCCCAGTCCCTCCGCGGGGCCGCACATGCTCAACTCCGACCCACCGGACCATGAACGGCTGCGCAAGCTGGTCGTCCGCGAGTTCACTTCGCGCCGGATCGAGCAGCTCGCGCCGCGCGTGCGGCAGATCACCGACGAGTTGCTCGACGCGATGACGGCCCTTCCGGAAGGGCGGGCCGATCTGGTCGAGGCACTCTCGTTCCCGCTGCCCATCTCGGTGATCTGCGAGCTGCTCGGCGTCCCGATGCTGGACCGGGCCGCGTTCCGGGCCTGGACCAGCACCATCCTCACCGACCCGGACCCGGAGGCACGGCTGGCGGCGACGGGCGAAGCGGCCGCGTATCTCTCCGAGTTACTGGACCGCAAGCGTCTGTCCCCGGGCCAGGACCTGATGAGCGCCCTGATCCGGACAACCGACGAGGACGGCGACCGGCTCTCGGCGGACGAACTGCGCGGTACCGCCTGGCTGCTGCTGGTCGCGGGGCATGAGACGACGGTCAATCTGATCTCCAACGGCGTGCTGGCCCTGCTCACCCATCCCGACCAAGTCGCCGCACTGCGCGAGGACATGACCCTCATCGACAACGCGGTGGAAGAGATGCTGCGCTACGAGGGGCCGGTGGAGACGCCGACGTTCAGGTTCACCACCGAGCCGGTCCGGATCGGCACCACGGTCATCCCCGGCGGTGGGGAGCTGGTCCTCGTGGCTCTGGCGGACGCCAACCACGACCCGGCGCGCTTCCCCGATCCGGGCCGCTTCGACATCCGGCGGCCCGCCGCCGGTCATGTCGCCTTCGGTCACGGCATCCACTACTGCCTCGGTGCGCCGCTCGCCCGCCTGGAAGCGCGGATCGCGATCCGGGCCCTGCTGGAGCGCTGCCCCGACCTCGCCCTCGACGCCCACCCGGCCGCCCTGGCCTGGCGCCACGGAATGCTCATCCGCGGCCCGCGTCGGCTGCCGGTCCGGTGGAGGTCCTGATTCGCGCTCGTTCGCCGTTCACGCACGACGCCGGTGACGGTTGTCCCGCGGAACCTCACCCCGCGGAACCTCACCGGCGGTGGACGCTGACGGCATAGCCGCCGCCCTCGTAGGAGTCGGCATCCCAGGTGGCGAAGCGGTCGACGAAGGTGAGGCCGGCCTCGGCACAGCGGTCGTCGTACTCGGGCAGCGTGATGCCGGGCGACACGGGCAGATGGGCCTCGTCCAGACCGAAGCCGGCGACCATCAGACCGCCCGGACGCAGGGACGCGGCCAGGCGCCCGACCACCGCGCCCTCGGTGCCGGCGGCAAGCAACGGAAACACATTGCCCGCGGCGACCACGAGATCGAAGTCCGCCTCGATACCGAGCAGACCCGGCTCGAACCCCGCCAGGTCGGCCTGGAACCAGGGCAGCCCCGGCGCCTGCTGCCGCGCCACAGCGAGCATCGACGCATCAAGGTCCACCCCGACGCAGTCGTACCCGAGCTCCGCGAGCCGGATCATGACCCGTCCGGTGCCGCACCCGGCGTCCAGCACCCGCGCCCCGGCAGGCACGAGCGCCGCGCAGAACCGCGCCTCCCCGTGCACGTCCTTCCCGCTGCGGGCCAGCGCCGCGAACCGGGCAGCGTAGTCCTGTCCGGACGTCTCCCCGGTCAACTCCTTCCAACGATTCACAAGGCCCACTATAGATCGGCCGTCCGCCGCTCGAAGACGCGACGGAGCCCACGGCGCCGGAGGCCGTCGCGGACGAGGCCGGGAGGGCCGGCGGCCATCGACGTGGCCGCGTCATCGGCACGGCCGACGGTGCAGGGGCGCCCCCCCTTCGAGGGCGCCCGTCCGTTGTGCGAGTCAGGCCGGTGCCTTGACCGGCGAGCCCGCCTTGGCCGGCTCCATGAGGCGGCGGCGCCGGGCCGGCATACCGAGCGTCGGGTTGGCGACGGCCCAGGCCGCGCCCTTGCACACCAGCTCCTTGTAGACAGCGGCGAGCCGTCCTGTCAGAGCCGCCCGGACCGCGCGGTCGTCGGCGGTGACGTACTGGATCAGACCTTCCTTGCGGCCCAGCGAGATGCACTGGTTGAAGTAGCGCAGCGGCACCTTCGGGAGCTTCCCGCCGGCCAGGCGCGCCGCGATGGCGTCAGCGGCCTGCCAGGCGGTCGGGGTACCCGAGGCGCACGACATCCGCAGCGGCTTGCCGCCGGGGCCCATCGCCATGGCCGCGTCTCCGACGGCGTACACATCCGGGTGCGAGACCGAGCGCATGGTCCCGTCGACCACGATCTGGCCCGTGTCCGTGACCTCCAGGGTCGTGGCCTTCGCGACGGGATGGACCGCGAAACCGGTGGTCCACACGGTGACCGCGGCCGGGAGCGACCCGCCGTCGGCGGTGGCGACGCGGTCGGCCTCGACGCCGACGACGGCGGCGTGCTCGTGCACGGTGATGCCGAGCTCGTCGAAGACCCTCCTCAGGTGCCGGCGGCCCTTGGGCGAGAGCCAGTCGCCGAGAGCGCCGCGGGCGGCGAGGGCGACATCGAGGTCAGGGCGGGCCTCGGCGATCTCGGCCGCGGCCTCCAGGCCGGTGAGGCCGCCGCCGACCACGACCACGGGCTGCCCGGCGTCCAGGCGGGCCAGGCGCTCCCGCAGCCGCAGCGCTCCGGGGCGAGCTGCGATCTCGTGAGCGTGCTCGGCGGCGCCGGGGACACCCTGGTCGTGCCAGCCGCTGCCGAGGGCGTACACGAGGGTGTCGTACTCCAGTTCCCCGGCGCCGTTCGCATCGACGAGGGCGACGGTGCTGCGGTCGACGTCGACGCCGGTGACCTCCGCGAGCCTCAGTTCGACGCCGGTGCCCGCGAACATCTCGCTGAAGGGCCGGGGTTCGAGGTCCTGGCCGACCGCAAGCTGGTGCATGCGGACGCGCTCGACGAAGTCGGGCTCGGCGTTGACGAGGGTGATGGCGGCATCCTCGCGGCGCAGCCGCCTGGCGAGGCGCCCCGCGGCGAAGGCTCCGGTGTATCCGGCTCCGAGGACGACGATACGGTGCGGCATTTCCCTGCTCCTGTTCTTGAGCGGATTCGCCACTTGAACCGGGCAGCCCGCCGTTTCCTGACAGGAACACGATGTGAAGCACCTCACATCGGGAGCAGAAGCACCTCACAACGGGGTCAGAAGGCGATGAGCAGGGGTTCTCCGTGGTCGACGACCGCCCACCGCCGGTTCACGCGTCCGAGCTTGTCGGGGTTGACCTGGTTGCGGAACGCGGCGATGCCCTCGGCGGTGACCTCCAGGCACATGACGCCGATGACCCGGCCGTCGAGGACCGCCACGACGGCGGGGTCACCGTTGGCGGTCGTGGCGTAGACCTCGGGTGAGCCGCCGACCAGAGCGCGCTTGGCCTTGCCGGGTTTGAACAGGCCGCGCATGAACCTCGCGACCGCGAGGGCGCCTTCGAACGCCTTGGCGCGGGCCGGGACCTTCCCGCCGCCGTCGCCGATCGCAATGGCGTCCTGGGTCAGCAGCCGCACGAGCGGCTCGGTCCGGCCGCTGGTGGCGGCCGCGAGGAACTCGTCGATGATCCGCCGGGCGGCGGCCCCGTCGATCTCGGTGCGGGCCTTGCCGGCCGCGACGTGCTTCTTGGCACGGTGGAAGATCTGCTGGCTGGCGGCCTCGCTGATGTCGAGGATCTCGGCGATCTCCCGGTGCGGGTAGTCGAATGCCTCCCGCAGCACGTACACCGCCCGCTCGTTGGGGGAGAGCCGCTCCAGCAGGGCGAGGACCGCGTACGAGACCGACTCGCGTTGTTCGGCGGTGTCGGCCGGTCCGAGCATCGGGTCCCCGGCCAGCAGCGGCTCCGGGAGCCATTGGCCCAC
This sequence comes from Streptomyces caeni, assembly GCF_042678285.1. Lineage (NCBI taxonomy): Bacteria > Bacillati > Actinomycetota > Actinomycetes > Kitasatosporales > Streptomycetaceae > Streptomyces > Streptomyces caeni. The sequence goes on along the minus strand of NZ_JBHUDX010000011.1, from coordinate 94,059 downwards.
ATACGTCTCGCGCCGGGCGCGGGCCGAGGCGAGCTGGTTGAGGCACAGGTTGGTGAGAACCTTCGTCAGCCATGCCTCGGGGACCTCGATGTGGTCGACGTCGGCCGCCTGCCAGCGCAGGAACGTCTCCTGCACGGCGTCCTCGGCCTCGCTCGCGGAGCCGAGGACACGGTAGGCGATGGCCTCCAGACGGGACCTGGAGGCCTCGAACCGGTCCACATCGCTCGTGGTCTGCGCCATGGCCGGGATCCTAGTGCCACATCAGGCGACGTTCGCCCTGCCGACCGTCTCAGGCAGCCGTTCGTCGCCGGTGTGCGTCCGGGTCGGTGTGTCCCGGGGGAACCGGATTACGGCGTCGGGTCAGGGTGTGGCGAGACGCGCGGAGTCGTCGGCTTGCCGGGCTTGGAACCGGCATCGCCGAGGTAGTAGACGGCTCCGGATTCACGACGAGGTGTGTTCACGAGCAGCCAGCCGACGATCCGCCCCCGTGTGTCCCGAACTTGCCAGGGGTCGAGACCTGCTCCCCAGTACACCTGCTGGTCGCTGCGGTCTCCGGGGGCGAGTCGACCGCTCATGTCATGGCAGTCATGCCCGCGGCTGTCGCCACACTCGAACAGGACGGCTGGGGAGCCGGTGTCATTGACGAAGGCGACGGAGCTGAAGTTGGCGGGGTCTGTGGGATCCATGGTCGTCGGATCACAAGCACTCAGAACTCCCGCGACGAGTGCGGCGACCAGCCAGGCTCCGTGCGGACGAGTACCCAAATCGAACCTCCTGTACGGCGACGAGAGCCTACAGAATGCGAACCCCGCCTGACGCGGCACCACTTCACCCGGCGACAGCGCCGGTGGCTGTCGCGGCTCCGCGGGACGGCGGCCGCGGTGATCTCCGGCCGCCAGGGTGCCGTGCACTTCTGCCGACGCGGTGTACGCGTCCGGGACCCGTCGGTGGATCTCCCCGGTACCGGCCCGCGGATCCCTCGGGACCAGCCCGCGGAGCCGTCCCGCCGTATCCCGCTCTGGGCAACGTCCGGGCAGGTCACAGGGGGCGGGATCCCGGAAGGGCCTCAATTCTCCGAAGACCGTTGGGGCTAGACGGTGCGGGCGGGCACGGTCGTGTTGTGCCGACGGACCACGAGGGACCTACCGGGGGACCGTCCGCCGGCAGACGGAGAGGATCCACCATGACGTCACGCAAGCGCATCGCCCTCGCAGCCGCCGGACTGGCCCTGGCGGGTGGCCTCGCCACCGCCCCGGCGGCGACCGCCGCGCCGTCCGCCCTGTCCGCACTGTCCGCTCGACCCGCCGGGAACGTGGCGGCCTCGGCCAACAAGTGCTCCGGCTGGAAGGAGATCCACATCACCGGTGGCGCTGCCAAGTACATGGAGTGCACGAAGAAGGTCAACGGCAAGTCGTACGCCTCCGGCGCCTTCTACCTGTGGGACACCAAGCACGACGGCAAGGCCGTCCAGGCGTACGCGGAGACGGACTACAACCACTGGTACGGCGACGACGTGACCTGGTCGCACTTCTACAGCTGGGCCGACGACACCCACCACAGCCCGAAGATCAGCACGGGCTGGCACCGGGGCAACGACTTCGGTCTGGTGATCGAGCTCAAGTAACGGCCCCGGCCACCGCATCGCCCGCGACGACACCGAGTCCTCTCAGCGGCTCGCCCGACACCGCCGGGTCGCTGAGAGGAGAAGAGACCCGACTTCGTGAACGCGACCACGCGCGCCCAGGACGCCCGCGTGGAAGAGGCCCGCCTGCTGGCCCTGCGCGGACGGTACGGGGAGTCCCTTCCCCTGCTCGATGAAGCGCTGTCCTTCGGACGGCCACGGAGCGCCGTCCTGCTGAACCAGCTCCGGCATCTGCCGGCTCCGCGCCACTCCCGGGAGGCGGCGGCGACCGGCAGTGGCCCACCTCGGGCACTCGCGGAGCGGTCCCGGCTCCGTCAAGGACGCGGAAAGTGATCCAGAACCACGATTCAGGCGACGCCGACAGGTGACGTCCGCAGGCCCCGTAGCCGCCGCCTTGGCAGGGTTCCGGGGGTGTGAAACGCTTGTTTCATGGCATATCCGTCCCGCGAGTGCACATCGATCCCGAACGGGTGAGCCCGGCTGCCTGTCGGGAGCTCCCGGATCCAGGCTCCCGTTCGGGAGTGAGGAGCAGCCATGACGACGACCGAGCACGCTCACGACCTCGATGACCGCAGTGACCCGACCTTGTACCGCACTCCGGCGGACGCCATCGCCGCGCCCTCGGAGAAACTCGCCTATGTCGTCGGTTTCGACCCCACCGCCCAGCGCGCGGACGCGTTGTTCACCGTCGGCACCGACCCCGAATCCCCCGCATACGGCCGCGTGATCTCCCACGCGGACCTACCCGACCGCGGCGATGAACTGCACCATTTCGGCTGGAACGCCTGCTCGAGCGCGCTGGCGCATGCCGGTCATCATCACGCTGCCCGGCGCTACCTCATCCTCCCGGGGCTGCGCTCCTCCCGGCTGCACGTCTTCGACACCAGCCCCGATCCCGCCCGCCCGCACCTGGTCAAGGTGGTCGAGCCCGGAGAACTGGCGGCCAAGGCCGGGTATTCGCGTCCGCACACGCTCCACTGCGGTCCCGACGGAGTGTTCCTGTCCTGTCTGGGTGGCGCGGACGGTGCGGACGGGCCTGGCGGCGTCGCGCTGCTGGACCACGAGACCTTCGACGTGCTGCGAGCCTGGGAGAGCGACCGCGGCCCGCAGCGGTTCGCCTACGACATCTGGTGGCATCTGCGTCAGAACATCGCCGTGACCAGCGAGTGGGGGACCCCCTCGATGATCGAGAACGGTCTTGTCCCGGAACTGCTGCTGGGCCGCCGGTACGGCCACTCTCTGCACTTCTGGGAACTGGACTCCGGCCGGCATCTGCAGAGCGTCGACCTGGGCGACGAGAACCAGATGGTGCTGGAGCTGCGCCCCGCGCACGACCCCGAGGCGGTGTGGGGGTTCGCAAACACCGTGATCAACGTGGAGAACCTGTCGGCGTCGGTGTGGCTGTGGAACCGGGAGGGCGAGGACTTCGTGGTCCGCAAGGTGATCACCATCCCTGCCGAGCCCGCGCGGAGGGAGGATCTGCCCCCGGCGCTGCAGCCGTTCGGCGCCGTGCCCCCGTTGATCACCGATATCGACCTGTCCGTGGACGACCGGTGGCTGTACGTGTCCGCCTGGGGAACCGGCGAGCTGCTCCAGTACGACGTGAGCGACCCGCTGCATCCGAGGCGGACCGCGTCCGTGCGTCTCGGCGGCATCGTCGGCCGGCAGCCGCATCCCGCCGAGCCGGACCTTCCGCTGACCGGCGGGACGCAGATGGTCGAGCTCAGCCGCGACGGGCGGCGCGTGTACCTGACGAACTCCTTGTACGGCGCCTGGGACGCGCAGTTCTATCCTGCGGGCATCGACCCGTGGATGGTCGAACTCGACGCCGACACCTCGCACGGCGGGCTCTCCGTCGACAGCCGCTTCTTCCCGCACGGCCCGGACTTCCTGGGCTTGCGGGTGCACCAGACGCGCCTGCAGGGCGGCGACGCCTCCTCGGATTCGTACTGCTACCGCCGCTGACCGCTGGATGTCCTCCAGGGCAAGGTCCTGCGCGGTGCCGCCGGCCTGGTGAACCGGGTCCCGGGTGATCGGCGCGGAGCGGAGCGGAGCGGAGCGGAGCGGCCGGCCCCCTCGGTCCGCCCGCGCAGCCACCCGGTGTCCTGCTGCCGTCTTTCCGGTAAGCCGCCGGCCTGTGACGGTGTGCGGCCCGGGGAGACCGGTGAAGGCCCGATGAAGCCGCGGGAGAGGGCTCACACGATCTCGACGAGCAGGTCGCCGCCTTCCACCTGCTGGACCCTGTTGATGGCCAGCCGGGTCACCCTTCCGGCCTTCGGGGCGGTGATCGCGGCTTCCATCTTCATGGCCTCGATGGTGGCCACCGTGGCGCCGGACGCCACCTCGTCGCCTTCGTCGACCGCGAGGGTCACCACACCGGCGAAAGGCGCGGCCACATGGCCGGGGTTGGCCCGGTCGGCCTTCTCCGTCACCGGTACGTCCGAGGCCGCCGCCCGGTCGCGCACCTGGATGGGCCGCAGTTGGCCGTTCAGGGTGGACATCACGGTGCGCATGCCGCGTTCGTCGGCCTCACCGATCGCCTGCAGCTCGATCAGAAGCCGCACGCCGGGCTCCAGGTCGACGGCGTACTCCTTGCCCGGACGCAGTCCGTAGAAGAAGTCCTTGCTGTCCAGCACGCTGGTGTCGCCATGGGCCTGCCGCTGCGCCTCGAAGTCGCGCGTCGGTCCCGGGAAGAGCAGGCGGTTGAGCGTCGCACGACGGTCCTTCTCCAGTCCGGCGCGGTCCTGCGCCGTCAGTTCCTGCGCGGGCCTGGCCTCGGCGCGGCCCTGAAGTGCCCTGGTACGGAACGGCTCAGGCCAGCCGCCCGGCGGGGTACCCAGCTCGCCGCGCAGGAAGCCGATGACCGAGTCGGGAATGTCGTACGTCTCCGGTGCCGCTTCGAAAGCCTGCGGCGTCACTCCGGCGCCGACCAGGTGCAGGGCGAGGTCGCCGACCACCTTCGATGACGGGGTCACCTTGACCAGACGGCCCAGGATCCGGTCGGCAGCGGCGTACATCGCCTCGATCTCCTCGAAACGGTCGCCGAGTCCCAGCGCGACCGCCTGTGTGCGCAGATTGGACAGCTGTCCGCCCGGGATCTCGTGGTGGTAGACGCGCCCGGTCGGGGAGGCGAGGCCCGCCTCGAAGGGGGCGTAGATCCGGCGGACGCTCTCCCAGTACGGCTCGAGGTCCCCGACGGCCCGCAGATCCAGGTCCGTGGGCCGCTCGGAGTGATCGGTCGCGGCCACGATCGCCGACAGCGAGGGCTGCGAGGTCGTACCCGCCATCGACGCGACCGCGCCGTCGACCGCGTCCGCGCCGGCCTGGATCGCAGCGAGGTAGGTGGCGAGTTGGCCGCCCGCGGTGTCGTGGGTGTGCAGATGGACCGGGAGGCCGAACTCCCGGCGCAGCGCCGACACGAGTGTCGCGGCGGCCGGGGCGCGCAGCAGCCCCGCCATGTCCTTGACCGCCAGGACGTGGGCTCCGGCGGCCACGATCCGCTCGGCCAGACGGAGGTAGTAGTCCAGGGTGTACAGGCGCTCGGAGGGGTCGGAGAGGTCGGCGGTGTAGCACAGGGCGACCTCGGCGATCGCCGTGCCGGTCGCCCGCACGGCGTCGATGGCGGGACGCATCTGGTCGACGTCGTTGAGGGCGTCGAAGACACGGAAGATGTCGATGCCGGTGGCGGCGGCCTCCTGGACGAAGGCGTCGGTCACTTCGGTCGGATAAGGCGTGTAGCCGACGGTGTTGCGGCCGCGCAGCAGCATCTGCAGACAGATGTTGGGGACGGCCTCGCGCAGGGCGGCGAGGCGTTCCCAGGGGTCCTCGGCGAGGAAGCGCAGGGCGACGTCGTAGGTGGCGCCGCCCCAGCACTCCAGGGACAGCAGTTCGGGCAGAGTGCGTGCCACCACGGGGGCGACGGCGAGCATGTCCTTGGTGCGGACCCGGGTGGCGAGCAGCGACTGGTGGGCGTCGCGGAACGTGGTGTCGGTGACGCCGATGGTCGGCGACTGACGCAGCCAGCGGGCGAAGCCCTCCGGCCCGAGTTCGACGAGCCGCTGCCGGGAGCCGGCGGGCGGTTCGACGGCGGGCAGCGGCGGCAGCTTGGTGACCGGATCGATCAGCTCGGGCCGTTCGCCGTGCGGTTTGTTCACCGTGACGTCGGCGAGGTAGGTGAGCAGCTTGGTGCCGCGGTCGGCGGAGCGCCGTGCGGTGAGCAGGTGCGGCCGCTGCTCGATGAAGGATGTCGTGACCCGCCCGGCCTGGAAGTCGGGGTCGTCCAGCACGGCTTGCAGGAAGGGGATGTTCGTGGCCACCCCGCGGATGCGGAACTCTGCCACGGCGCGGCGCGCCCGGCCGATCGCGGCCTTCAAGTCCCGGCCGCGGCAGGTGAGTTTGACGAGCATCGAGTCGAAGTGCGCACTGACCTCGGTACCGGCGTGGGTGGTGCCGCCGTCCAGACGGATACCCGAGCCGCCCGGCGAGCGATAGGCGCTGATCCTGCCGGTGTCCGGGCGGAAGCCGTTCGCCGGGTCCTCAGTGGTGATACGGCACTGCAGAGCGGCGCCGCGCAGGGTGACCGTCTCCTGCGACAGTCCCAGGTCTGCCAGGGTCTCGCCGGCCGCGATGCGCAGCTGGGCCTGCACCAGGTCGACGTCGGTGACCTCCTCGGTCACCGTGTGCTCGACCTGGATGCGAGGGTTCATCTCGATGAAGACGTGGTTGCCGTCGGGGTCGAGCAGGAACTCCACGGTGCCCGCGTTGCGGTAGCCGATCTCGCGGGCGAACCGCACCGCGTCGGCGCAGATCCGCTCCCGCAGCGCCGGGTCGAGATTGGGTGCGGGGGCCAGCTCGATGACCTTCTGGTGGCGGCGCTGCAGCGAGCAGTCACGTTCGAACAGGTGAATGACGTTGCCCTGGCCGTCGGCGAGGATCTGTACCTCGATGTGGCGCGGATCGACGACGGCCTTCTCCAGGAAGACCGTGGGATCGCCGAACGCGGACACCGCTTCACGGGCCGCCGCCTCGATGGACTCGCGCAGCAGGGCGGGGTCCTCGACGCGACGCATACCGCGCCCTCCACCGCCGGCGACCGCCTTGACGAACACCGGGAAGCCGATGTCCTCGGCGGCACGGACCAGTTCGTCGACGTCGGTGGAAGGGGCGGAGGAGCCGAGCACCGGTACGCCGGCCGCGCGGGCGGCGGCCACGGCCCGGGCCTTGTTCCCGGTCAGTTCGAGCGTGTCCGCGCTCGGCCCGACGAACACGATGCCCGCCTCCTCGCACGCGCGTGCGAGTTCGGGATTCTCGGACAGGAACCCGTAGCCCGGGTAGACCGCGTCCGCTCCCGCCCGGCGCGCCGCACGGACGACCTCCTCGACGGAGAGGTAGGCACGCACCGGATGACCCGGCTGCCCGATTTCATAGGCTTCATCGGCCTTCAGCCGGTGCAGCGAGTTGCGGTCCTCGTGCGGGAAGACGGCAACCGTGCGCGCACCCAGCTCATAGCCGGCGCGGAAAGCCCGAATCGCGATCTCGCCACGGTTGGCGACCAGCACCTTGCGGAACATCCCGAATCCCTTCAGCCTGCCGGCAACGCACACCATGATGTCAGCCGCGTACGTGCCGGTAGCCACGCAGCAACGTTAGAGGTCGCAGGTGGCTCGCTGAAGACGGAAAACATCACATTGACATCCTGGGGCTCGTCCGTCCCCGGCAGGCACCCCCAGGCCACGTCCGCGCTCCCCGGCACGGCTGCGAGCGGTCCAGCAGCGGGTACGGCCTCACCGCCTCGCGGCTGGACCAGCCGGTCCGCACAGCCTCTTCCGTCACTTCGACATGATGAAGCCGGGGGCAGCGCCGGAGGCGGTCGTCCAGTAGGTGACACGCTGACCGTCGTCCGTGGTACAGGCGGCGGTGCCGCCGTCGCCGTTCCCGCCGCTTGAACCGGTGTCGCCCGAACCGCCGCCGGGCTTCGCCCAAGCCGTCCCACCCCGCTTCGCCGAACTCGTCGCGCTCGGCTGTGCCGAAGGCGTCGTGCTCGGCCGCTCCGAGGGCTTGGCGTCGCCCGAGGCATCGGCCGCGCCCGGCTCGCACGCCGTGGACGCGAGCTGATCGCCGGAGCGCTCCACGGCGCCCTCACCGGGCTGTCCCTCACGATCGCCGAGACCGACGGTCCCGACCGGGCCCGAACCCAGGCGGCAGGTCTCGTGCGCGAGCTCATCGACGGGCTGATGGTCGGCACTGACACGCGGTGACGGCCGCCGGCGCCATGACGGCCGTGGCCGCCCGTCAGGCGCGGCTCGGTGCCGGCTCCGGCTCCGGCTCCGGCTCCGGCTCCGGCTCCGGCTCGGAGCGATGTGCTGCGGCGCGGCGAGGAAGCAGCAGCGGGGTCGCCAGCAGGAGCACGCCTGCCAGACCGACGGCCGTACGCGAGCCGAGCAGGCCCCCCAGCACGCCCCAGACGGCCGTCAGGAGCGCGGTCGAGGACCTGGTCGTCACGGCCCAGGCGGACAGCGTGCGGGCGGCCCGGTCGGTCGCGGTGCGTTCGAGGCGGTAGGTGGCGTAGACGGGGTTGAAGACCCCGCAGCAGAAGATGAGCCCGAACTCGACGCCCAGCACGAGCAGCAGCCCTCCGGTGCCCGGTCCCAGGAAGACCAGGCCGACGGGCCAGAGCGCGCGCAGCGCCCCGACCACGACCAGGACCTCGCGCTGTCCGAACCGGGTGACCAGCGGTCGGGCCAGCCGCGAGCCGAGCAGCCCGCCGATCGAGGGTGCGGCGAAGGCCAGGCCGTACTGCCACGGTGCGAACCCGAGCCGGCCGAGCATCAGAACGGCAAGCAGCGGCTGGACGGCCATCACCAAGCCGTTGAACAAGGCGGTGTTGAAGAACAGCGGACGCAGCGCCGCGTCGGCGAGGATGTACCGCCAGCCGTCGAACAGGTCCCCGGCCCGTATGCGCGTGGCCTCCCGGCGCTCGGGCCACGGCTCGTGCCCGCCCATCGCGCGGATGCCCAGGGCCGAGAGCAGGTAGCTGACCGCGTCGGCCACCACCGTCGCCACCGGGCCGAGGAGTCCGATCGCCGCGCCGCCGAGTGGCGGTCCGATGATCGTGGTCGTCCAGGCCGTGGATTCGAACCGGGCGTTGGCGACCAGCAGTTCCTCGGCCGGCAGCAGCGTCTTCAGGTAGGCGCCGGAGGCCGCGCGGAAGGTGATGTCGGCCGCCGCGACGACCACGGAGACCAACAGGAGCTGAAGAAAGGTGAGCACGCCGAGCGCGAACGCGGTGGGAATCGTCAGCAGGGCCGCGAACCGCACCAGGTCCATCGCGATCAGCACCGGCCGCTTGGGGCGACACTCCACCCACGGACCGAGCGGCACCGCCACGGCCGCGCCCACCGCAGCCCCCACGGAGGAGAGCGCGGCGACCTCGGCCGGTCCGGCGTGCAGCACGCGGATGGCGATCAGCGGGAACGCGCCGAAGGCCAGCCACGTGCCGAGCGCGCTGGTGCCGTACGCGCCCCAGAGCCACCCGAACTGCCGCCCCGGCCGAGGTCCGAGCAGATGTCCCAGCCGCTGCCCACTCCTCATGCCTGACGCCCCTCGCCACTCACCCGCACAACCGATCCGCGACCGGAAGCATCAAAGCGAGCACCATATGCAGGGGTCAAACAACCCCAGGGCCAACCGGCCACAACCAATGGTTGTGACCGTAGGATGTCGACATGGACCTCGCCACCGTCCGGACCTTCGTCGCCGCCGCCGACGCGGGGCGGTTCCAGGAGGCCGCCGCCGAGCTGGCGGTCACCCAGCAGGCCGTCTCCAAGCGCATCGCTGCGCTAGAACGCAACCTCGGTGTACGGCTGTTCACCCGCACCGCACGCGGGGCCAAGCTCACCATCGACGGGCAGGCGTTCCTGCCCCACGCGCGCGAACTGCTGCGCGTCGCCGAGCGATCGGTCGCGTCCGTGCGGCCCGGCCGCCGTCCGCTGCGCGTCGACGTGATCAGCTCGCGCGGCGCGGGGTCGGGCCTGATGCGCGGCTTCCACCGTGCGCACCCCGAGATCGACCTCGACGTGGTGTGGCTGTTCGACATCGAGACGGCCGTTGCCGCCATCCGGTCCGGTGCGATCGACGCGTCCTTCCGAGCCGTCGCCGCGCCCGGCCGGCCCCTTCCCGAGGACATCGAGTCCGCCCGGGTGGTCGACGAGCCGCTCCAGCTCCTCACCGGCCCCGCCCACGCGCTGGCGGGCGCCCGGTCGGTGACCCTCGCTCAGCTCGCCGGACACCGGATCTGGATGCCCGGCATCGTCCCCGGTACCGAGTGGGCCGCCTACTACCACGACCTGGTCGCCGAGTTCACCCTCACCATCGAGGCGACCGGCCCCAACTTCGGCTCCGACGCCCTCCTCGACACCATCGCCGACACCCCGGCCCTGGCCACCTTCATGGGCGAGCACACCCGCCTGGTCTGGCCTACCGGCCACGGCCTGCGCCGCATCCCGGTGACCGACCCGACGCCCGTCTACCCCCACTCGCTCCTCTGGCGCCGCGACAACCCCCACCCAGCGCTGGCCGCCCTCCGCGCCCACCTCGCCGCCACAGCGGCCGGCCACGACGCCGCCGGGACCTGGACGCCCGGCTGGGTGATTCCGCGCAGGGGATGAGTCACACGACTGGGGATCTCGTGTCCACGCGAACGGTCGGCCCCGCTCAACTGGCATGTTCCGCAAGCCGGTCGGCAACGCTCACCGGTGTGTGGGTCCGGAGGGGCCCGGCCGGTTCCGGTTCCGGGGATCATGCCCGGGAACCGGAACCGGAACCGGAACCGGCCCGCAATCGCCGGTCGTGCCCGCAGTGCCCTTTACCGGCCGAAGCCGTAGGAACAGGTGGTCGGTGCCCGTCGAGCCCGTCACCGGCAGCGTGACCGAGCTCGGACGGCCGCCTGGGGCCTCCACGGCCGGCCCGTGCAGTCGTACTCCCAGGGGATCTCCACGCTGGGCTCGTTGCTCAGATCGGCGTCGGTGTCGCCACGGCCTGATAACGTTGCCATGCACGGGTGTCGAGTGAAACGCGTGTGCTTACGGCGTGTCAACGACGTCAACAAGACTTTCTGAGCGCGAAGTTCACCGACGGGAACTGGCGGCGTCGGCACCACCCGCCCCAGACACGCGACCAGGCCGCTCCGCTGCGCCCGCTCCCCAACCGACCGGCGGACCACCACGGACCAGAACCTGGAGGTTCGGCACCCACAGGATCGACGTGTGCGCCGGCACTCGGCGACAGCGCACGGCACAATTCAGCAGGGAGTGCGGGACGAGCCCTCGGCGCTGAGGGGGATGCGCCAGCACAGGCGCGTGCCGCCGTCGGGGCGACCGGTCACCTCGAAGGTGCCGCCGAGTCTCTCCGCGCGGCGGAGCAGGTTGGTCAGGCCGCTGCTGCGGGTGACGGCCGGGTCGATACCGCGGCCGTTGTCGCAGATGTCCAGCAGCAGTTCGTCTCCGGCGCGGACGGTGACCCATGCGGCGGAGGCGTGGGCGTGGCGGGCGATGTTGGACAGGGCCTCGCGTACCACGGCGAGCAGGTGAGCGGCCGTCTCGTCGGGCAGGGCGGCATCGACCGGCCCGTCGAACTCGACAGCGGGGGCGAAGCCGAGCCGGTCCTGGGCGGCGGCCGTCTCGTCGAGGACCTGCGCGCGCAGGCTGGCCGCCTTCTGGACGGGCTGGTTGAGGTTGAAGATGGTCCCGCGCAACTCCCGAATGGTGGCGTCGAGTTCGTCGATGACCTTGTGGATACGGTCGGCGGTGTCCGGCCGGGTGAGGCGGGCGGTGATGCTCTGCAGCGCAAGCCCTGCGCCGAAGACCCGCTGAATGACCATGTCGTGCAGGTCCCGGGCGATACGCTCGCGATCGGCCATCACCTCGCGGTCGGCGCGTGCGGCGGCCAGCTCGGCCTGGGCCGCGAGCTGGTGGGTGATGTCCCGGACGACGGTGGTGAAGCCGATCAGCGTCCCTTCCCGGTCGCGCATCGGTGACACCGTGACGGCCACGTCCACGCCGGTGCCGTCGGCGCGGTACCAGCGGCTCTGGTAGGGGTCGGCGTGCTCCTGAGAGCGGATGTGCTCCACCACGGCCCGGAAGGCCTCGAAGGCCGCCTCGGACATGAGGGTGCCGATCGGCTGGGCGACGACGTCCTGCTCGGCGTGTCCGAACAGCCGCTGTGCGCCCGGGTTCCAGGTCTGGACGAGGAGGGAGGGACCGACCGAGATCATGGCGTCGTCGGAGGAGGCGACGATGGCCGCGAGCCGGGCCTCGGCACGGCGGGCGGCCTCCAGTTCGGTGTGCAGTGCGATCAGGCCCCGGTTGGTGTCGTCCAGTTCCTGGCTCACCTCGTCCACCAGCCGCGCACGACGCTCCAGCGCGGCCAGTCGCTCGGCAGTGCCGCTCGTGGCGTCGGCGTCGTGTGTGCCGTCGGCGGTCCGCGGACCGCGCACGCCCTCCATCTCTGCCCCCCTTCACCTGGTGTCGGAAACCACGTTCATGATGTCACGGCGTCGCTCTGGCGAACCACGAGCACGGTGGCGTCGTCGGTCCGCCGCGCGTACTCGCGGTGGAGTACGGCGGCGATGACCGCCGGATGGTGACCCAGCAGGCGAGGGTGGCCCTCCAGGCTCCAGGTCGAGCGGATCCCGTCGGAGACCAGGACGAGGGTCGAACCGGGCTGCCACGGGGCGTGCTGGAGGCGGAGGGCGGGGAGGGGGAAATGGGTGCCGAGGCTGCCGGGGCGGTCCAGCAGGTGGACGGGCCGGCCGCCGGTGACAACCCGGCCGGTGATGTTGCCCACGGCCGCGTAGGCGAGTTCGCCGCGTTCGGGATCGATCAGGCAGGCGCCCGCGACGCCGCCCCGGGTGCCGCGCATCGCGGCGTGGGCGTCGCGCATGAGCCGGCCGAGGTCGGTGACGGGGGCGTGCTCGAACGCCGCGATCGAGGCACGGGACGCCACGGCGGCCGCAGGGCCGTGCCCGAGGCCGTCGACCAGCAGGGCAGCCGGCCGGCGCCCGGGCACGACCGCCCAGGCGTCCCCGGACTCGCCGTCTCCGCCGAGGGGGACGTTGACGGCGCCGGAACACCACCCCATGGGCATGTTCGGCGCCGGGGCGCCGAGCCGGGTGTAGACGACGGTGCCGCTGCGTGTGGAGTACCAGTCGAACTCGGCGGCGTTGCGCCGCACGACGTTCAGCCCCGCTCCCAGCCCGGTGCTGCCGTACGGGGTCGGGGAGTCGGTCGTGTGTGTCCGCGGGGTGAGCGCCGCGGCGGTCATCCCCGGGCCGTGGTCGACGGAGATCAGCTCGATGCCGTCCCCCGCCTTGCGGGCGAGGACATAGCCACGCGGGTGGGCATGGCGGAGCAGGTTGGTGCCCAGCTCGGTGGCGACCAATTCGGCCACGCCCTCGCGCAGCGCGTGCTGTCCGGCGGCCATTCTGGCCACGGCCCGGCGCAAGGCGCCGATGTCCTCCTCGGCGCCGATCACATGGCAGCGGTGTTCGGCCTCGCTCACCGCCGCCCGATCCTCCTCGTCCGCGCCGTCACCGCTGCCACTTCACGATCACCACGGTCGTGCCCGAACCCGCCACGGAGGTGAGGGTCATGTCGTCGACCAGCCTGCGCGCCCCCGGCAGGCCCAGTCCGAGGCTGCCCCGGGTGCTGTAGCCGTCGGTCAGCGCGGCGTCGATGTCGGCGATGCCCGGCCCGTCGTCGGCGAACGTGGCCCGTACCCCGAGCCGGCCCTGCCGGTACACCTGCTCGACGCTCATCCGGCCGCGGCCGCCCGTGGCGTAGTAGAGGATGTTCCGGGCCAGCTCGCTGCCCGCCGTGATCAGCTTCGTCGCGTCCACCAGGTTGAGTCCCACCGTCTCCGCCTCGTTGCGGAGCACCTTGCGCACCCAGATCAGATCGGTCTCGTCGGCGATGTCGAAAACGGACGGCTCGCGGTCCGCCACGGCACCGGCGGTCACGGCCGGTCCGTACCGGCGTCGGCCCGGCGCAACCGGTCCAGCAGGGCCAAGCCCTGCTCGGCGTTGAGCGCGGTGTCCAGATGCCCCATCTGAACACCGAGTTCCACCAGGGTGATGGCCACGGCCGGCTGGATCCCCACCACGGCCGCCTGCGCCCCCAGCAGCCGTACCATGGCCACGATCCGTGCCAGCACCCGGGCGATGAACGAGTCGACCAGGCTCAGCCGGCTCACGTCGATGAGCATGCCTGACGCACCGGTGCGCGCCACCTCCCGGGTGAGCTGCTCCTCGATCTGGACCACCGTGGTGTCGTCCAGATCGCCCTGCAACGCCACCAGCAGCGTGTCGCCGATCTTCATGACCGGCACCACGTCCTCGGTCACCGCTCCTCCCCGGAAATCAGCGCCCGATTGGCCGTCGTCGCGGTCCCGGCCCGCTCGGCCAGCACCGCCAGGGCCAGTTGCAGCGCGTCCTGCAGGGTGCTGCGGGAGCGCAGACGCCCCATGTCGATGCCCAGATGCACCATGGACTGCGCGGTCTCCGGCCGTACCCCGCTCATGATGCTCACCGTCCCCATCAGCGCCGCCGCCTGCACCGTCTTCAACAGGTGCTGGGCGACCTGGGTGTCGATGGTGGGTACCCCGCTGATGTCCAGGATGGCCACCTCGGCCTGGGTCTGCGCGATCTTCTCCAGCAGACCCTCGGTCAGCCGGGTGGCCCGCAGGGTGTCCAGCGTGCCGATGATCGGCAGTGCCAGCACCTTGTCCCACACCTGGATCACCGGCGTGGACAGCTCCAGGATCTCGTCGCGCTGCCGCAGCAGCCGCTTTTCGGTCTCCCGGCGCTCGGTGACGTCCCGGATCGCCGCCACCACCAGCCGTCCCTCGTTGGTGTCCATCGGGCTCAGACTGATCTCGACCGGGAACTCGGTCCCGTCCCGGCGCATCCCGGACAGCTCCAGCCCCGCGCCCATCGGCCGCAGCCGCGGATCGGCGAGGAACCCGTTGCGGTGTCCGGGGTGCCGGTCGCGGAACCGGGGCGGCACCAGCACCTCGATCTCCCGGCCCACCAGTTCGGACCGCTCGAAGCCGAACAGCGCCTCCGCCTGCCGGTTGACCAGTACGATCCGGGCGTCCTGACTTACGATCACCATCGCGTCCGGGGCCGACTCCAGCAGACCGTGGAACATCGACTCGGCCCGCGCGCTCTCCGTCACGTCCCGCAGCACCTTGACGAACCCCGTCACCGTCCCGTCCGCGCCGCGCACCGGTGTCAGCGTGACCTGGGCCAGGAACCGCTCGCCATTCCTGCGGACGCGCCAGCCCTGGAACTCCCGCCGCTCGTCGTGCCGGGCGCTGTCGAGTTCCTGCTCCACCAGGCCGGCTTCGCGGTCCTCCTCGGTGTGCAGTACCGACACCGACCGCCCCACCACCTCGTCCGCCGTGTAGCCGGTCATCGCCTCGGCGGTGCGGCTCCAGAGGACGACCTCCCCGCCCGGCCCCAGCTTGACGGCGGCGTGGTCGGTGACCGCGTCCAGCATCGCCTCGAGATCCCGCAGGCTCGCCTGCGGATCCCCGCCGCCGCCCAGTGGCGTCGTCATGCCCTGCCCCGCCCTTCGCTCGTCCATCCCAGGCCAGGCCCCCGCCCTGGTCGGTGCCCTTGATCCGGCCAGGCCGATGCTACCCGGCCCCGCCGAGGGTTGTCGGCCCACCTGGGACACCGCGGGGACCGGCGTCCCGGACCTCCGGCCACGACGCCACGCCGGAGCCGGTGGGGCCCGGAAGGCTGTGCGAGAGCCGGTCGCCCTTGACCGTGGGCCCCACGGGGCGTGGGTGTGCCGTACCGGCCGAAGACCTCGGCCGGGGTGCGAATCAGCCTGGGCGAGCGCGGCGCCGAAGGCGCGGGCCGGGGCGTACCGTGGTCGCCGGACGGCACGGTCGGCGTGGCGTCCCGGTGTTCAGATCGGCTCAGGGCCGGGTGGCCCGGTGAGTCGTCGCGAGGTGGAGGCGGCATGGCCGGTAAGAAGGCGGCGAAGCTGCCGCGCGACGTGTACGAGAAGGAACTGCTGCGCCTGCAGGCCGAGTTGGTGAAACTGCAGGAGTGGGTGCGTGCGGCGGGCGCCCGGCTGGTCGTGGTCTTCGAGGGGCGCGACGCCGCGGGCAAGGGCAGCACCATCAAGCGGGTCACCGAGTACCTCAATCCGCGCGTGGCGCGGATCGCCGCGCTGCCCAGACCGACCGAGCGCCAGCGCACCCAGTGGTACTTCCAGCGGTACGTCGAGCACCTGCCGGCCGCGGGGGAGATCGTGCTGTTCGACCGGTCCTGGTACAACCGGGCCGGAGTCGAGCATGTGATGGGCTTCTGCACCAAGGAGGAGCACCAGCTCTTCCTGCGCCAGTGCCCGATCTTCGAACGGATGCTGGTGGAGGACGGGATCCTGCTGCGCAAGTACTGGTTCTCGGTGAGCGACACCGAGCAGCAGGAGCGGTTCCGGCGCCGCCTGGAAGACCCGGTGCGACGCTGGAAGCTGTCCCCGATGGACCTGGAGTCGATCACCCGCTGGGAGTCCTACTCCCGCGCCAAGGACGAGATGATGGTGCACACCGACATCTCCGAGGCCCCGTGGTTTGTCGTGGAGAGCGACGACAAGCGGCGTGCGCGGCTGAACATGATCGCCCACCTGCTCGGCTCCGTGCCGTACCACGAGGTGCCGCCGCCGGTGCTGAAGCTGCCGCAGCGGCCGCCGTCGACCGGCTACCAGCGCCCGCCGCGCGATCTGCAGACCTACGTCCCCGATCACGCGGCGAGCCTGTGAGCGGCCGTCACCCGCTCACTCGCCCACCGCCCACCAGCCACCGGCCACTGCCCAATCACCCACCGCCCACCGGCCGCCGACAGCGGACTCGCCTGCTTCCCCACCGCCTCGGCCCCCTGCTCCGGGTGCATCCGCTTGGGACGTTCAGTCCGGCAGCGGACGCAGTCTGCCGCTCCAGCGCTCGTCATCGGCCGCCCCAGGCATCGTCAAGCGGATACCGAAAGCGTTCTCCACCAGCCCCAGGACGCTGTGAAGCGGCGCAACCTGGCCAGGGACGAGCCCGAGGGGCCTCATGACCTCGTCGAGCCTTCCCGGCTCCTGCCCGGCCGGCTCGATCGCCTGGAGGGTGTGGAAGTCGACGATGATCTCGCCGCGCACCGCGTACTTGAACCAGTGCATCGGCTTCTCGTTGTAGTGCAGCGCGACGGCTTCGGTCCCCGCGGAGACAGCACTCAAGATCCGCTCGTCGAGTCCGTGCATGCCGCCCTGCTCCCACGCCCACGTCCAGGCGCCGTCGATACCGGTGGTGACGACTGGTTCGTCATCATCGAAGAGGCCGTCGCCGAAGTCGTCCGACAGGTCCGTGCCCTCGCGAAGCGCCACCGTCGTCAGGTCCGCCCCCATGCGGGTCAGCAGCTCCTCAGGGGGCAGATCCCGCACGAAGGTCAGTGTGTAGAAGGGGATGTCCCCCTCTCGGAACACGTTCAGGCCGCGGTCCCCGTCTGTACTCGTCATGGGGCGGATGCTGCCACCCCCCGCTGACACTCCGCCCCGGACCCCGGTTCTTGCCGGATCAACTGCATCGGATCACTTGTTCCGCGTTCCACGCCGATGACACCTATGTCCGCGCGTCCTTCCCGCGTCCGAGCCGAGCGGCGGGGCCGGTCGGCCCTCCGTCGGTCACACCGAGGCCGCACGGCCCAGGTGCCAGGGCCTGACAGCCCTGGACCGGCTCCGATGATCCCAGCAGGCTGAAGCCGCTTCACAACAACCAGAAGGAGCGGAGCACATGAACGTCAAGCAGCCCGGCACCCATGTGAACCCCACCATCGCCGTGCAGGTACGGGCGAAGAGCGATGT
This sequence comes from Streptomyces caeni, assembly GCF_042678285.1. Taxonomy (NCBI): domain Bacteria; kingdom Bacillati; phylum Actinomycetota; class Actinomycetes; order Kitasatosporales; family Streptomycetaceae; genus Streptomyces; species Streptomyces caeni. Next base: position 76,509 of record NZ_JBHUDX010000011.1, on the reverse strand, counting down.
GGACGAGGACGCACTCGCGTACGTGCGGGAGAAGGTCCACGCGATCCTCGACCGGCCAGGGGTTCCTGCCGTCAGCGGTGAGGTGAAAATCACCAGGGCAGTGGCGCACCACGCCGAACAGCCGTGGTCGGCCCAGGCCGAGCTCGTCGTGGGGAACACCCTCGTCGTGGCGCATGCGCGGGAGGCGACGGCACACGAACTGGCCGACCGGCTGCAGGACCGGCTACGCGGTCAGATGAACCGGGCCCTGCACCGCTGGGATGAGGGCCGCAGGTCGGCCACCCCGCCCCCGTGGCGCGGCGGGCGCGCCGTCGGCGATGACGACCGCTAGAGGGGCTGCCAGAGGGACTGCCCGGGGACTTCGTCGCTGAGCTGTTCGGATGGTTGTCGGGGGTGGTGAATCCCCGCCGTAGGCCGACGGAACGCGGTGCGCGGTACGCGGTACGCGCAGAGTGGCGGGCCGACCGTGGAGCGGCGCCGCAACCCGGCCCACGATGGCCGTCGCCGACCGCAATCGGGGCCGCGGCGGGGGTGGAGCGGCCCCGGCTGTCGTGGCCCCCGGTCCGGTCCCGCGCCGTCCGATCGTCCTCGGCCGCGCCACAAGGTGAAGCACATCACGGTCTGCTCGCGTTGGCCCACACCCGACTGACGGGTAGGTTCCAGCGATCAAGGGCGAGGACATCGTGACTTCCCCGTCGCAGATTCTCCTTTTCGCACCCTCCTCTGACGAGAGATACCAACATGTCTGCTCAAGAACCCTCACACCATCCTCCCCGGCGCCTCGGCGTGGTGGCCGAGTCCGTCTCCGGGGAGACGCGGGTCGCGGCGACCCCGGCGACGGTACGAGTGCTGCTGGGCCTCGGCTACGAGGTCGTCGTCGAGTCCGGGGCCGGCGAGGCCTCCGGCTTCACCGACCAGGCGTACGTGGATGCCGGAGCGGGGATCGGCGAGGCGTGGGACGCGGATGTCGTCCTGAAGGTGAACGCCCCCTCCGACGCGGAGATCCCCCGGCTGCGAGAGGGTGCGACCGTGGTCGCCCTGCTGGCCCCGGCGCAAAAGCCCGAGCTGCTTCAGGCGCTCGCCGAGGCCAGGGTGACCGCCCTGGCGCTGGACGCGGTGCCGCGCATCTCGCGGGCGCAGTCGATGGACGTGCTGTCGTCGATGGCGAACATCGCCGGCTACCGCGCGGTCATCGAGGCAGCGCACGTCTTCGGCCGGTTCTTCACCGGCCAGGTCACCGCGGCGGGCAAGGTGCCGCCGGCGAAGGTCCTGGTGGCCGGCGCGGGTGTGGCCGGCCTCGCGGCGATCGGCGCCGCCTCCAGCCTCGGTGCGATCGTGCGCGCCACCGACCCGCGGCCGGAGGTCTCCGACCAGGTGAAGTCGCTGGGCGGCGAGTACCTGCCGGTGAACGCCGCTCAGGAGGCGAGCACCGACGGCTACGCCAAGGCGACCTCCGCCGACTACGACCGCGCCGCCGCCGCGCTCTACCACGAGCAGGCCGAGGACGTGGACATCGTGATCACCACCGCGCTGATCCCGGGCCGGCCGGCGCCGCGCCTGCTGACGGCTGAGGACGTGGCCGTCATGAAGCCGGGCAGCGTGATCGTCGACATGGCCGCCGCGATGGGCGGCAATGTCGAGGGCACCGTGCCGGGGCGGGCGGTGGTGACCGACAACGGCGTCACCATCATCGGCTACACCGACCTCGCCTCCCGGCTGCCCGCCCAGGCCTCGCAGCTGTTCGGCACCAACCTGGCCAACCTGGTCAAGCTGCTCACACCCGGCAAGGACGGGCAGCTGACGATCGACTTCGACGACGTCGTACAGCGGGCCGTGACCGTCGCGCGGGACGGAGAGGTCACCTGGCCGCCGCCGCCCGTCGCGGTCTCCGCCGCACCCGCCGCGCAGCCCGCGGCCTCGGCCGCGCCCGCAGCACCCGAACCGAAGCAGTCGAAGCTGACACCTGTCTGGCGCTTCGGCCTGATCGGGCTCGGGATGCTCGCCATGTTCCTGCTGGTGGCCTTCGCTCCCGCGCAGCTCGCGGAGAACTTCACGGTGTTCGCGCTGGCGGTGGTGATCGGCTACTACGTCATCGGCAAGGTGCACCACGCGCTGCACACGCCGCTGATGTCGGTGACCAACGCGATCTCCGGAATCGTCGTGATCGGCGCCCTGCTGCAAATCGGCCACGAGAACCGGATCGTCACCACGCTGTCCTTCGCGGCGATCCTGCTGACGAGCGTCAACATCTTCGGAGGTTTCGCCGTCACCCGCCGCATGCTGTCCATGTTCTCGAAAGGCTGAACGAGATGACCTCCATGACGGCATCCCACGCGGCCGACCTGGTCGCCGCCCTGTTGTTCATCCTCAGCCTGGCCGGCCTGTCCCAGCACCGCACCTCCCGCGCCGGGGTCGTCTACGGCATCGCAGGCATGGCCCTGGCGCTGGTCGCCACGGTCGTGGTGGCGGCGCAGAGCGTCACCGCCGGCGTGGTCGCGCTGATCGTGCTGGCGATGGCGCTGGGCGCGGCGATGGGCCTGTGGCGGGCCCGCCGCGTCGAGATGACGCAGATGCCCGAACTGATCGCGGTGCTGCACAGCTTCGTCGGCCTCGCCGCGGTGCTGGTGGGCTGGAACAGCTACCTGGAGGTGGAGTCGCACGGCACGGCGCAGACCCGGATCGGCGCCGACCTGCTGGGCATCCACCACGCCGAGGTGTTCATCGGCATCTTCATCGGCGCGGTCACCTTCACCGGCTCGATCGTCGCGTTCCTGAAGCTCTCGGCGAGGATCAACTCCCGTCCGCTGGTCCTGCCGGGCAAGAACGCGCTGAACCTCGGCGCGCTCGGCGCCTTCGCCGTACTGACGGCCTGGTTCACGATCAGCCCGAACCTGGCGCTGATGATCGCGGTGACCGTGCTCGCACTGGCTCTGGGCTGGCACCTGGTCGCCTCGATCGGCGGCGGCGACATGCCCGTCGTCGTCTCCATGCTGAACAGCTACTCGGGCTGGGCGGCGGCCGCGGCCGGCTTCCTGCTCGACAACAACCTGCTCATCGTCACGGGCGCACTGGTCGGCTCCTCCGGCGCCTACCTGTCCTACATCATGTGCAAGGCGATGAACCGTTCATTCATCTCCGTCATCGCGGGCGGTTTCGGCATCGAGGCGCCGACCGGCCGTGAGGAGGAGCAGGGCGAGCACCGTGAGGTGCGTGCCGCGGAGGCGGCCGAGATGCTCGCCCAGGCCCGCTCGGTGATCATCACCCCCGGTTACGGCATGGCCGTCGCCCAGGCCCAGCACCCGGTGGCGGAGCTGACGCGGCAACTGCGCGAGCGGGGCGTCGAGGTCCGTTTCGGCGTCCACCCGGTCGCCGGGCGCCTGCCCGGGCACATGAACGTGCTGCTGGCCGAGGCGAAGGTGCCCTACGACATCGTTCTGGAAATGGACGAGATCAACGACGACTTCGCCGACACCTCGGTCGTGCTGGTCATCGGAGCGAACGACACCGTCAACCCGGCCGCGACCGAGGACCCGGGCAGCCCGATCGCCGGCATGCCGGTGCTGCGGGTCTGGGAGGCCGAGCAGGTCATCGTCTTCAAGCGCTCCATGGCCTCCGGCTACGCGGGCGTGCAGAACCCGCTCTTCTTCCGTGAGAACAGCAGCATGCTCTTCGGCGACGCCAAGCAGAGTGTGGAGGAGATCCTGCACGCGCTCAGCACCGACAGCCGACGCGGAGCGGCCCCGGCGGCACGTCAGGCGACGGCGGCCGGCCACTGAATGATTCCCCTGGCCTCGGGGGTGCCGTTGGACGATGTCCCTGTCGATGCCGGGCCGGGCGGCGTGTTCGACGAGGTGCCGGCGGTGGCCGCCGTCCGCCCAGACCTTGCGGATCGTGGGGTGGACGGCGGCCACCTGGTCGGTCAGGGATGGTTGCGGCCGCCCGGGCGGGATGCCTGACGCGGCCCCGGAGCACGGACACGGACCAGGCGATCCTGGACGCCGCGCGCGAGGTGCTGCTCCGGGAGGGCTACGCCGGGCTGTCCATGGAGAAGGTCGCCGCAAAGGCGGGCGTCGGGAAGCCCACCGCGTACCGCCGCTGGCGGTCCAAGGCCGCCCTGGTCGGCGATGTCGCCCGGCGCGGCCATCTCTCCGTCGTCCCGGACGGCGAGCTACCCGCTCCCGGCCCGGGATCGGTGGCACAGGCCATGACCACCTGGTTCCGGTCGCACGCGGATGTCTACACCGATCCGCGCGTATCCGCCCTGGCTCTGGCCCTCACCGCGGCGGCCGCCGAGAACCCCCTGGACGCGGAGTCGCTGTGCCTGCACCACACCCGCCACCAGCACGCGGCCATCGCCGACCTGCTGCGCGCGGGCGTGGAGCACGGCGAGTTCCGCTCCGACGCCGACATCGACGCGGTCGTGGACGCCCTGGTCGGATCGACCCTCTATCTGCTCCTCACCGGCCGGACGACCGTGGCCGCCGAGCGGGCCGAGGGACTGGCCCGGGTCCTGCTGAACGGGCTGCGCGACCCCGGGCCCCGCACCGCACGCCCCCGACACGGCCACCGGGGGCGGCCGGGCCCGTTCCCAGAGGCGGACGGCCCAACGAACCGGGTACGCGCCGGGTCACGGACCCGGCGCCGGCCACGGACGCCCGAGGCAGTGCGGGCCGAGAGCCTTGGTTGAGCGCAGGGACCTTGACCAGGTCGGCGGTGAACGCGTCGGCGGCCACCGCGGCCAGAACAACGGCGGAGACGGCCGGCAGCCACCGGCCCGGCCGGCTGGTCCAGGCGTGGGCACGGGTGCTGACCAGGTGGCCCGAGACGCGGGTCGGCCGGTGAGAGCTGCCCCGTGGACCGATCCTGCCCGCGGGAGCGCAATTACTCAACCCGATTCGATGTGACGCTCCATCCCACGCCTTCCCGGTCCAGGTCCGGCCGAGCCGCACCGCCCCGACTCCTCGTTTCGCCGCAGGTCCGCGGCCAGGTTCGACAGTCCCCGTTTGACGAGCGTCGACGATCGCCCTACATTTCAAATGTGACTGATTCAAAATCACTTGAATCGATGACGGTGGACACGCAGGCTGACACGACGCTGGCGGCGGCCGCCTCCGTTTCCCTGCTGCAGACGGTGGCCGACCCCGTCCGCTGGGCGGTGCTCCAGCAGCTCGCCCAGGGGCCGGCATGTGTCTGCAACCTCCAGGAGCATGTGCCGGTCCAGGGCAACCTGCTCAGCTACCACCTCAAGGTGCTGCGTGAGGCCGGCCTGGTGACCACCAGCCGTCGAGGTCGCTGGGTCGACTACGCGCTGGCCGGTGACGCACTGGCCCGCCTGCACGCGGCCCTTCCCGGGCTGCCCGCCCCGGGACGGGTGCGGCCGTGAGCATCACCGAGCGCCTGCCGGCCTCCGGCCGCAACCGGAGCCGCACCCTGGCCCTGGTCGGCGCCGCGGCCGCGTGGATCTTCGCCTACTCCGTCAACGGCTGGGTGTGGGACCGACTGCTCTACGACGTCGTCGGCATGAAGGCCACCGCCCGGCTGACCGAGACCATCCATTTCTTCGGCTATGACTCGGTCAAGATCATCCTGTTGCTGGTGGGCATCATCTTCGTGGTCACCGTGCTGCGCTCCTACATGAGCATCGAGCGCACCCGTGCGCTGCTCGGCGGCAAGCGCGAGGGCGTCGGCAATGTCATGGCCGCGGTGCTGGGCATCGCCACCCCGTTCTGCTCCTGCAGTGCGGTGCCGGCGTTCATCGGATTCGTCGCCGCCGGCGTACCGATCGGCGTCACCCTGAGCTTCCTGATCGCCAGCCCGCTGATCAACGAGATCGCGGTGGGCATGCTCTTCACCATGTTCGGCTGGCGGATCGCCGCCCTCTACATCCTTTCCGGCCTGGCCGTGGCCGTCACCGCAGGCTTCGTCCTCGGACGCCTCGGCGTACAGAAATGGGTCGAACCGTTCGTGTTCGAAACGCGGCTGGGCGGGCAGGTCATCGACTCCACCGCGGGCCTCAGCTTCGCCCAGCGCCTGCAGATGGGCCGCGAGGAAGTCGTCGGCATCCTGCGCAAGATCTGGCCCTACCTGCTCATCGGCATCGGTATGGGAGCCGTCATCCACGGCTGGGCACCGGCGGACTTCTTCACCCGCTACGCCGGAGCCGGCAACGCCTTCGGCGTGCTGGTCGCCGTCGTCATCGGCGTCCCGTTGTACTCCAACGCCGCAGGCATCATGCCCCTGGTCCAGGTGCTGCACGAAAAGGGCCTGCCCATGGGAACCCTGCTCGCCTTCATGATGAGCGTGGTCGCCCTCTCGCTGCCCGAGATGATCCTGCTGCGCCGCGTCCTGAAACCACCGTTGCTGGCCGCCTTCGCGGCCGTGGTGGCCGTCGGCATCACCGGCGTGGGCTACCTGTTCAACTCCATTCTCACGTGACCGCCCGCCATTCGACCCACCTGTCCCCCACCGCCTTCCACCGCCCTCCCGAAAGGAAATCTCTCGTGATCATCAAGGTTCTCGGCCCCGGCTGCGCCAACTGCCACGCTCTCGAGCGCATCACCCGCGAGGCCCTCGACGCCCTCGGTCTGGACGCCACGGTCGAGAAGGTCACCGACTACCCCACCATCGTCGGTTACGGCATCATGAGCACTCCCGGCCTGGTGGTCGACGAGAAGGTCCTCGTCTCCGGCCGCGTCCCCGCCGCCGCCGAGGTGCGCGAACTCCTCGCCGCCGCCAACCGCTGAGCGCCGCCCCGCCCGGCACAGCCGCGCCGTGGGGCGGTGGCGGAGGAACTCCCCGCTGTCGCACTGCCGCAGGGCTCCGTCAGCACCCTCACATCCGATCCGTGAGGAGCCTTCAGGGGCCCGCAGTGCGGTGTTCCCGAGGGCCGGCCCATCCCGCGTACGATCACCACAGGACAGTGCACATGGCCGGCGACGCGTTGGCCCACCGGGCCCAGGACCGTCCCCGCGACGCCACCATGACCGCGCGAACCCGCGACCGTGACCGCGTGAACCCGCCACGACCAGGTCGGCGCCCGCGGACGTGTCGATCAGAACAGCGGCGTGACGGCCTTTGACGGCCTTGGTGTCAACGCCGGCAGGTACGTCACCCGGAGTCAGAACGGCGACAGCCTCTTCGAGGACCGATCTGGCGTGACGTTCGAATTCCTTGTCATGTGCGGGTGGGACCGGGCCCGGCGAGCCGCCCTGCCGGACACTGATGACCTCCAGGCGGGCGCCGCGCGGGCGTGCCCCCTCGGCCGCCCACCCCCGCGCCACCTCGGAAGCGGCGGAACCGTCGACACCCACAACGACGCTGGCCCCTGCCGCCACCGCTGTGGACTGCGGTCATGACGGGCCCTATCGAGGCGGGCGGCCGCAGCGGACGGCGCCCCGGGGCACTGCGCGGGACGGGGCATCACGCTGCGCCTCCCGGCGGGTCAGCCTCATGCGGCGGTTCGCCGCCCGCCGCCGCAACCTGCACAGGGCCTTCCATCGAGTCGGTGACGACCCGGTCGGCCGGCAGGAGGCATCACACGGAGATGTGGTGCCACGCACGGCCTCACCCGAGAGATGCGGCGGCGCCCCAGGCGCCCGCCGACTGTCTCGTCAGCTATTTCATCAGCCGCCGTGGACGGCGAACGGTTCCGGGCGGAGGAGCGGGCCTGGACATCGCACGTCAAGATCGACGGCAGGGACGCCCCGTTGAGGAAGCGGCGGCGGGCGACGTCGCGAATCCGGGTGCGGGTCTCGGGCTCCTCGGTCCCGCTGCCCCGCACCCCGGAATTCATCACGGTTGAGATCATAGGGGCGGCCACACGAGTCTGTGCTCGTACTTGCTCCCCCAGCGGGACCGTTCCCTGCGCCTTCCGGCCCGCAACCGCCTGTCCTGAGAGCTCCTGGCCAAGCCGTCTGCCGGGGATGCGCTGCGGCGACAGGGCAGGCCCCGCTGGTCCTGACGATGGAGGCTGGCGTGCTCTCTGCCCTGGCTCGCTTTTCGGTGCGGCACCGATGGTGGGTGATCGCCGTCTGGCTGCTGGCCGTGATGGGATCGGCCCTCGCCGCGCATACGGCCGGCGGTTCGTTCAACAACGATCTCACACTGAAGAACACCGACTCCCAGGCCGCCTACGACACCTTGCGCGAGCGGTATCCGGAGCTGTCCGGGGACGGGATGCAGGTGGTGATCCACAGTGACTCGGGCGTGACCTCGGCGAAGGTGAGGGCGGCCGTCACGGACGCCGTCACCGCGGTGCGTGACTCGAAGGACGTGGCGGTGGTCCAGTCGCCGTACGGGCCGGGGCCGTCCATGGTGTCCGACGACACGCGCACCGCCATCGCGACCGTCCAGTTCACCGAGCGGGCCAAGGACGTCGCCAAGGAGTCGGTGGAGGCCGCGCAGAAGGCGTTCGCCCCGGTGCGGAAGGCGGGCGCGCAGGTCGAGTACGGCGGCGCGGTGCTCCAGGGCGAGCACGGCCCGTCGGGGAGCGAGGCGATCGGCCTGGCTGCCGCGGTCCTGGTCCTGCTGGTGGCCTTCGGGTCGGTCTTCGCCATGGTGGTGCCGCTGCTGACCGCCCTGTTCGCGCTTGCTCTGGGAATGTCGGTCCTCGACGTGGTCGCCGGGGTGACCACGATCGGCACCTCCGGCCCGGTGGTGGCGGCCATGATCGCTCTCGGTGTGGGGATCGACTATGCGCTGCTGGTGGTCACACGGCACCGGGAGGGCATGCACGCAGGGCACTCCCCCGAGGAGTCGATCCCGATCGCGCTGTCGACTGCGGGCCGCTCGGTACTGGTGGCGGGCGCCACGGTGATCGCGGCGATCCTGAGCCTGTACCTCATCGGCATTCCCTTCGTCTCCGCCCTCGGTCTGGCGAGCGCCATCACGGTGGCTGCCACCCTGCTGGCGGCGATCACCCTGCTGCCGGCCGTGCTGGCCGTCTTCGGCGCCAGGCTGGACCGCTTCCGCGTACGGCGGCTGCGGTTCGACCACGGCGCGGGCCGGGTCAGCGGCTGGCACCGCTGGACCGGCCTCGTCCAGCGACGCCCCTGGCCCTATCTCCTCGCGTCCGCCGCCGTCCTGATCGCCATGGCCCTCCCGCTGTTCTCGCTGCGTCTGGGTACGGCCGACAACGGGTCGGCGCCCAAGGACAGCACGGAGCGCCGGGCGTACGAACTGGTCGCGAAGGGCTTCGGCTCGGGCTGGACCGGCCCTTTGGTGGTGACCGCGCAGTTCGGGGACGAGGAGCCGAAAGCAGGGGTGAAGCGGCAGGCAGCCGCGCTGCGTACCGAGCTGGAGAACGCCGAAGGGGTGCAGGAAGTACGGCCGCCGCGGCTGGATGGGACCGGGACCACTGCCGTCTACACCGTGGTGCCCAAGGGTTCGCCGGATGACAGGTCCACCGAGCAGTTGGTGCACCGGCTGCGGGAGGATGTGCTCCCCGCGGCCGCGCCCCGCGCCGAGGCGCACGTCGGCGGTTCCACCGCCACCGCCATCGACCTTGCCGACCGGCTCGGCAGCCAGATGGCCTGGTTCATCGCCTTCGTCGTGGGGCTGAGCTTCCTGCTGCTCACGGTGGAGTTCCGCTCGCTCGTCGTGCCTCTCAAGGCCGCGGTGATGAACCTGCTCTCTGTGGGAGCGGCGTACGGCGTGGTGGTCGCGGTCTTCCAGTGGGGCTGGGGTGCGGGGCTGCTGGGCGCCGAGGCCGGGCCGGTGGAGTCGTTCGCGCCGGTCATGCTGTTCGCCGTCCTGTTCGGGCTGTCCATGGACTACGAGGTGTTCCTGCTCAGCCGGGTGCGGGAGGAGTATCTGCGGTCGGGGGAAACCGGCGCCTCCGTGCGCAACGGCATCGCGGCGACCGCCCGCATCATCACCGCCGCCGCGTCGGTGATGGTCGTGGTGTTCGGCAGCTTCCAGCTGAACGACCAGCGGACCGTCAACCTCTTCGGCTTCGGCCTGGCCGTCGCGATTGCCATCGACGCCACGCTGGTCCGGCTCGTCCTGGTCCCCTCCGTCATGGCGATCCTCGGCAAGAGCGCCTGGTGGATGCCGCGACTGCTGCAGCGGTTCCTGCCGCATCTGCCGGGCGAGGCGGCTGCGGGCGGAACGCCGCATCTGCCTCTTCGTGTCGCGGACGATGAATCGCCATTGACCGAAGACCGGGGGCGAAGCGAGCAGGCTTCGCAGCCGCAGGGCTGACGGATGCCTCAACCACACCTGTGACACATGGAGTTGTTGCGCCGCCCGGGAGGCCGGCCCTCCCCGGACATCTCCCGGGCGGGACGCGACGACGGCCCATCGCGGGGTCGACGGACGGCGGCTCCACCGGCGACCGGTGCCGTGCCGAGGAGTGAGTGGTGCCCAGCGACACCCGCCCGTGTCACCGGGCGGCGCCGAACGCGAACACCGGGCGCTGCCGGCCTCCGCCGCAGATGCCCCGTTCCCGATCCACCGCCGCCGGTGGGCCCTCGTCGTCGCACCACCACCGTCATCGACAGCCCGACGCCACCCCGGTCACCGGCCGGATCCCGCTCTCTGCCACGACTCACCGAACCCACGGAGGACTCGTTGCTCGACACGCTCTTCGGTCTGCCCGCCCACCCCCTGATCGTCCACGCCACCGTGGTCGCTGTGCCCGCCGCCGCCCTGACCGTCGCGCTGGCCGCGCTGTGGCCGCGCTTCCGGGCGCGAACAGGGGCGCTGCCCCTCCTGCTGAGCCTCACGGCCCTGATCCTGGTTCCCCTCACCGTCAAGTCCGGCGAGTCACTCGCGCAGCGCGTACACCAGACCGGTCTGGTGCGGCGGCACACCGACCTCGGGCACGGTCTGCTCCCGTGGACGATCGTCCTCACCGTAGGCGCTTCCGCCCTGTTCTGGCTGGCCCGGTGGGAAGCCCGTCCCCGGAGCACGGAACGGACCGCCGTCGCCCGCCCCTTCGCCGTGGTGCTCGTCCTCCTCGCGCTGACGGGTGTGACCGGCAGCAGCGTCCAGATCGCCCGGATCGGCCACAGCGGCGCCGATGCCGCCTGGACGAAACCGTCGACCGGTAGAGGCTGACGTTCAAATACCCCCGGATGAGCGCGTTTTACCGCAGACATCAAGAAATCTCATGACCTACGGCGAATATCGGCAAGACCAACCCATGCGAGGAGACGACCGTGTCCATGGAACCCACTCATGAGTACGACATCCCGGGCGTTGCGGAGGCGGAGCCGGGCGGGGAGCGCCGGACCGACCTCGACGTCCTGGTCATCGGCGCCGGCCCCACGGGCTTGACCGCCGCCTGCGAGGCCGTACGCCACGGCCTGACCGTGCGTATCGTCGACCGCAAGCCGTGCCGCTCCACCTTCTCCAAGGCGCTGGTCGCCCATGCCCGCACCATGGAGATCTTCGAAACCATGGGCGTGGCCGACCGGATCCTGGCCGAAGGCACCCGCTTCAGGGCACTCAACCTGCACACCGCGCGCCGCGGCCCGGTACGAGTCGATCTACTCGGCCTGCCCTGGGGCGACACCGCCTATCCCTTCTGGCTGTCGATCCCCCAGTACGCCACCGAACGCGTCCTCGAAACGCACCTCACCCAAGGGGGCGGCAGGATCGAGTGGGGAGTGGCCCTCAAGGAACTCCACGACGACGGCAGTCGTGTGCACGCCACGCTGGAACATGCGACCGGCAGACGTGAGGTGGTGCGCGCGCGGTGGCTGGTCGGCTGCGACGGGGGGCGCAGCCGCGTCCGGGACGCGGTCGGCCTGCGCCTGGACCGCTCGGACACCGGAGCGACATTCGTCCTGGCCGACGTCAAGACCACGTCGGCGCTCACCGAGGACGAGGGGCATGTCCATCTCGCGCCGGAGGGCCTGCTGCTCATCGTGCCGATGCCGGAGCCCCGCCGGTGGCGCATCATCGCGCACGTCCCCCGGGCGGGGAAGGATGCGCCCCCGCTCATCGACGAAGCCTTCCTCGACGACCTGATCCAACGACGGTCGGGGATCGCGTTCGGCAGTCACGACGTGACCTGGACATCGGAATTCCAGCTCAGCCAGGGCCTTGCCGACCACTATCGCCGGGGACGGATCTTCCTTGCCGGCGACGCCGCCCACATCCACAGCCCCGTCGGCGGCCAGGGACTCAACACCGGGGTGCAGGACGCCCACAACCTGATGTGGAAGCTCGCTGTCGCCGGGCGGGCGGACAGCGACGCGACCGACGGGCTGCTCGACAGCTATGAAGCCGAACGGCGGCCGGTCGCCCACGCGATGGTGCGCGGTACGGCCCGTGCGACCAGCGCACTCACCACGCGCAAGGGCCTGTCCCGCGCCCTGCTCGGCATCGTCGCGCCGACGGTCCTGTCCCGTCGCCCCGTGCAGGCGCGGTTGGGACGTGGTGTCGGCATGCTCGACATCGCCTACGACCTCGGGTCACCGGCCGCAGGCACGGACGGCACTCCCTTCGCGGTCGGCCGCCGCATGCCCAACCCCCGGCTGCGCAGCGGCGGACGGCTCCATCAGCGGCTCGCTCCCCTCGGTTTCTCGTGGGTCGCGCGGGGACGCGCGGGCGAGGCACATCCGGATTCCGGCGACCCGCGGTGGGCGGGAATCCCCGTGCTCTTCCTCACCGACGAGGACCTCGTCGACCTGCCCGGGCCGGCCGGGGCAGCCTCTGTTGTACTCGTCCGCCCCGACCGCCATATAGCAGCCACCGGCCGGACCCCGGCATCCGTTCTCTCGGCGGCGCAGACCTCGGTACTGCTGTGTGCGGCCCTCTCCGGCTGACGGACGAGGAGACCGGCCGGGGTCCCGTCTTGTTCGACCTTGTTCGACAACGATGGCCCGGTTGTTCGACAGCGATGGCCCGGCATTCCTTCAGCCGGGCCGCCAGGCCGGCCGGCAACCCGGCCAGGGGGCCGTGGATCCGGACTATTTCATCAGCCGCCGTAGAGGCCAACGGTTCCCGGCGGAGGATGTAGCGGGTGACGACGAGGCCGGCGATGTGTGCTCAGAACCCGCCGGCGCGTTCGCGGGCGCCCCTGCCGCCGATCCGGGCGGCCGTCTCGTCGAGGATTTCCGGCTCCGCCATCTCCCTCACCAGGGCGGTCACGGCCTGGTCGTGCGTGGCGCCGGCCACAGAGCGAGCAGGTCGCACAGGATCCGCTGGGGGAAAGTGGCCGGTTCGCCTTCCGCAGCGCGGGCGAGGGGCTCGGCGGGGTTGACGGCCGGGGTCGGGGCCGCGCCGGTCAGGTCCTTCCCGGAGCCGAAGCAGTAGCCGACCGGAGCGACGCCCACACCCGCCTCGGCGGCACCGGCAGGCAGGGTGACGGCCTGGTGTCCGCCGGGGAGGAAGCGGCAGCGGGCGACATCGAAGATCTGTGCGCGCGTATCGCGCTTCCCGGCCCTTGTGCCCCGCACCCGGGAATTCATCATGGTTGATATTTTCTGGGCGGCCACACGAGGCTGTGCCGGTACCCGCCCCCGAACGAAGGGCCGACTCCCTTGCTTGCCGACCCGCGACCGACCGTCGCCGAGTCTCCTGGCCGAGCCGTGCGCCAGGGTGCCGTTCTGGCGATCACCTGTCTCGCGCTGGCGACCGTGGTCGCCGCGATGGCATCGCTCAATGTGGCGCTGCCCGACATCGCACGCCATACCCACGCGGACCAGACCCAGCAGTCCTGGATCATCGACGCCTACAGTCTGGTGTTCGCCTCCATGCTCCTGCCGGCCGGGGCGCTCGGGGACCGGTTCGGCCGGCGCCGCGCGCTCGTCGTCGGCCTGGTCGTCTACGGGGCCGGATCCGCCCTGGCGGCCCTGACCAGCGACCCGAACATGCTGATCGCGCTGCGCGCGGTGCTGGGTGTGGGCGCCGCCCTGATCATGCCGGCCACCCTGTCGACGATCACCAGCAGCTTCCCGCGTGCCCAGCGGGCCCGGGCGGTCAGCATCTGGGCGGCGGTCGCCGGTGCCAGCGGGGTACTGGGCCTGCTGGCCTCCGGGCTGCTCCTGGAGTGGTGGTCCTGGCCGTCGGTGTTCTGGTTCAACGTGGTCCTCGCCTCGGTCGCGCTGGCCGGCACGGCGGTCTTCGTGCCGGAGTCGGCCGATGCCCGCCCGGCACCACTGGATGTGACCGGAGCGTTGCTGGCGGCGGCCGGCATCGCCGGGCTGGTCTATGCGGTGATCGAGGCCCCGGTGAACGGCTGGAGCGACCCCGTCACTCTCGGCGGCATCGCGCTCGGCCTGCTCGTCCTTGCCGGGTTCGTCGCTTACGAGCTGCGCCGTCGGCATCCGCTGCTCGATCCGCGGATCTTCCGCAACCGCCGTTTCGCGGCCGGCTCGCTGTCCATCGCTCTGCAGTTCTTCGCCCTGTTCGGCTTCATGTTCGTGGTGATGCAGTACCTGCAGCTCGTCCGCGGGGACAGCGCGCTCACCGCCGCCCTCAGCCTGCTCGCGATGCCCATCGGCATGATCCCCGCTTCTCGGCTCAGCCCGCTGCTGACCACACGCCTGGGCGTCCGCGGCCCCTGGGTCGCCGGGCTGCTCATGCTCGCCGCCGGCCTGGCCGTCCTGGCCCGTCTGGACGGCGCCAGCCCGTACGGGCAGATCGCTGCCGGCCTGATCCCGCTCGGCGCCGGGCTGGGCCTTGCGATGCCCCCGGCCACCACCGCCATCACCGACGCCCTGCCCAAGGAGCTGCAGAACGTGGGATCCGCCGTCAACGACCTGGCGCGGGAACTCGGCGGAGCGCTGGGCATCGCGGTTCTCGGCAGCATCCTGACCGCTGTCTACCGCGACAACCTGCACATGACCCACGTCCCGTCCCGAGTCGCCGAGGCGGCCCATTCCTCACTGGCGGGTGCCGCCGCGGTGGGCGGCCCGGTCCTGCGGCAGGCTCAGGACGCGTTCGTCACCGGGCTGCACGCCGCCCTGTTCGGCGGCGCGATCACCGCCGGGGCCACGGCCGTCGCGGTGGCCATTCTGCTCGGCCGTCGCCGCACCCCCGCCGACAAGGCGGCTCGACGCGCCCCTGCCGATCCGATGACGCACAGTGGGCGGGAGAGGACGCCGTGAGGGATGACCGCCCACCCGGCACCGACACCGCCGCACACCCCCCAAGATTCCGGGACAGCCTTGCGCTGAGACACCAGAGGGAGCTCGCATGACCACCTCAGCCCACAGCCCTGCGGACGAGGCCGCGGACGTCGTGGCACTGGACGTCCTCGCAGAGCAGTTGCTGATCGAGGCCGCGGCGTCGCCCGCGGGCCGGGCAGCCCGGACGGTGGCCGCCCTGCCCGGTCTGCGGACCACCCTGATAGCCCTCACCGCCGGACAGGAACTCGCCGAACACCAGGCACCCGGCGCCGCCCTGCTCACCTGTCTGGCGGGCCGGGTGCGGCTGGCCACCACCGAACGGGAATGGTCCCTGCACCGGCACACCCTCGTCCCCATCCCCCCCGAGCGCCACCGGCTCGTCGCCGACGCCCCAGCCGTGGTGATGCTCACCGTGCGGCTCGACTGAGCCACGAGAAGGCCCCGCCGCCCGAGGGATCCCTCCCGCCTCGCCCCGTCCGCACAGGCCACGTCACCGCTTGCAGCGGGCCATCGTCCGGGCAACCTGTCCGGGCGCGTACCAGCCCTGAAAGAAAGGCATATGGCCAACACACGATCCCCTGCCCGCGCACGCGCGAGGCGCCCGGCCGCCGGGCGCGTGCAACCGCTCGACAACGGATTCGTACGGCGCCGCCGGAAAGCGTTGACCGTTCTCGGTGCGAGCCTTGCAGCGGCGTTGTTCTTCTTCGCCGGCGTGGGAGTTGCGGCGATGGTGATCACGCAGCAGTTGAAGTCCGACATCGGCAAGCTCGCCGCCGGCTTCCCGGGCGGCGCCCAGCCGCCGGGCGGAGCCGGTGGCACGCCCTTCGGCCCTCCGAGCTCCGCAGGAGCCGGCGAGGACGTCCAGGGCTGGGCAAAGGAACAGGGACTGCCCGACGGCCTGCCCGACCAGATCCTCGGCGCGCTCCACCAGCAGTACCCCGAGGGCGTGCCGGGTGAGGTGAAGGACAAGCTCAGCCAGCAGTTCGGAAGCCGGTAGGGTGCGATCAGGTCAGGACGAGCTCCGGCACGGTGACCGAGAGCGGCGGCACGGCGCTGGTGAAGGACGCTGCCACGCCGGTGACGGTGCTCGTCCTGGGCACCCACGTGCCGGGGTCCGCGAGCGTGTTGGGGGTGGTGATCAGGTCCGGCGTGCGGCTCGTCACGGACGTCGTGGTGGCGGCACCCCTCTCGGCCTCGGCGGCACCGTCCACGCCGAGGGCCCGGGCACCAACTCGCCCAGCGACGTCATGGTCTGCCTCGCCGGACAGTGCAGCAGGTTCACCGCCACCGCGGGCGTGACCACGGCGCCCCCGGCACCGTCACCTTCTCCGCCCTCCTCGACGGCAAGGTCCTCACCACCACCCCGGCCTCAGCGGCACGTCGACGCCCCTCACCACCGAGGTGCCAGTCACCGGCGGGCAGGTCCTCGGCCTGGCCGTGGGGGACGGAGGCGACGGCAACGACCACGGCGACTGGGCGAATCCCCTGCTGACCTGCGGATGGCCTCGGAGGGAACTGGTCCGCCGGGGCAGCGGCGTCCGCGGCCGGCCACCGCTCCCCGGCCGCGATCGGCGGGTGCTGAACGGGAACTCCCGGCTACAGCAGAACCAGCAGCTTCGTTCCCGGGACCAGCTTCCTGTTGACGGAGGTCGACTGGACGAACACGGTGTATGCCGCATTGCTCCCCGGCGTCACCGTCACCTCCGTCTCCGGCAGGCCCAGGAGCTGCCGCGCAGCGGGGCCCGTGAACACCTTTCCGGTCATCCGGCCGGTGGCGGGGTCCTTCTCCGCCACGGCGATCTTCTTGTTGGCCTGGATCTTCTCGCGCTTGGACAGTTCGTAGAAGGCGCAGCCGGTCTTGTACTGGTGCCCTGCGCTGGTGACGAAATCACGGATGGACGTCTGCCGGTCCACGGGGATCAGCACGTACTTGCCGATGTCGAGGGCCTGGAGGCTGGACTTCACCTCGGCCGAGCTCAGCTCCTGCCCCATCGCGAAGAGGTTCCTGGTTCCGCGCACCCCCTGCTCGCGGTCCCGCAGGAACCTGGTGGCGGCCGTCTTGACGGTGCCGATCGCCTCTTCGACGCCCTGTGCCGAGTCCGCGTCCCAGATGGAGATGTTGCCCGTCGGGAAGCCGTACTGCTGAGCGGTGCGCTTGGCCAGGGAGTTCGGCACCATGATGGCCGAGGTCCAGTGATCCGGCAGGCTGTTCATCTTGTCCGTGATTCTGCCTCGCCACTCGTCCAGGACGGCGCGGCCGCCGGGAAGGGTGTCGTGGCGCGCGCCCGTCCTGTCGGCTCCGGAGGCATTCTCCTCGCCATCGGTGACGACGACCTGGAGGAAGCTGTGCTCGCCGTACTCCTCCCATATGTTGCCGAGGTCGTCGAGCGCCTTCAGCGATGCCTGGATCAACGCGGTCGCGCCGTTCTCGACCGTGTACAGGCCGCGCATGGACGGAAGATGCTTGACGTCCATGTCCCACACCAGGTTCTCGACCAGATGGTCGAAGGCATAGAGGCTTATCCGGGTCTCATGGCCGAGCCTGTCGGACTCCTCCGCCAGTCCCTTCACGAACTCGTCCACCACACGGATGAGTTGCTCCGAGTGCCCCCTCATCGAGCCGGACTTGTCGATGACGAGAGCCACATGGTTCACAAAGTGCTTCTTGAGCCGGTCCTTCGCCGTCGCGCCCATCGCGCCGACCCCCTTCTGATCGTTCCCCGTGGCACCGCGGCAGCGCCCTGCGGAGATGCGGCTTCCCGGCCAAGACCTGCCGGCTGCCGTTCAGCCCTGTCCAAGTTGTCGAACGCCGGAGCAATCGGTGACGAACGTCGTCACGAGAGCTCCAAACGCCCTCTTCCGTCGGCAGACGCCTGTGTCCGGGATCGCGAAACCCGGCATGGGCTCTGGCCCGTCCAGATGATGGCTTCACCTTACGGAGCGGCACTGACATCGATAGCGGTACGCGGGTTGCGGTGGTGATGGCTCCGGCACTGACTGACGTCCAACGCGTGAGGTGATCTCCTATCGGTGGCCGGCTCCCGACAAGCAGGCGAGGGCCATGCAATCGCCCCGGTCCTGCCGGGCAGCCGACCGACGGGCGCTGCGCATCGGCTGGGACGTCCATCGATGGCGTCCCGCCGGGAGGTGCCCGGCCTTCAAGCCGTCCCCCCGCCCCGAACGCTCCGGCCCCGGCCAGGAGCCGACGACCACGAGGAGCGCTCGGTGAGGGCGGCCGGCAACGGCAGCGAGACGGTGCCGGCTGTCGTCGTGGCGGGCCGGCCGCACACCAACCCCGATCCTGGGTGGGTACGCGAACGGCTCTCCCGCTCCGCGTGATCGGCAGCGGTGCCCCACCGGACGCAGCGGAGCGCCCCGGGATCGGCCCGGGGCGCTGGTACGCGGCAGCCGCTTCCCGTACCGCCGTGACGCCCTCCGTACCGGGCGTCGAACAGAACCATCCTCGCGCGTCGGGCGGCAGCGGCGACAGGATCCGTCCGCCGGGTCACAGTCTCGTAAGAAGACCCGAGAGCCGTTGAACGACTCGTGGTCCGTCACGGCAGCAGGCTTCCCGTTCCGAAGGGGAGAACCATTCCGCCGGCGAGGCCGAGGGCGAGGGACAGGGTTCCGGCGGTGTAGGCGGTGGCGGCTGCCCAGCGGCCTCGGACGGCTTGGGCTTCGGCGGACGCAGGGGCGATGGTGGTGAAGAGGGGCGCCAGCCAGCGCAGGTAGTAGAAGAGGGAAGCGACGGTGTTGACGACGGCCAGGGCGGCGAGCCAGGCGTAGCCGCCGTCGACGGCAGCGCTGAAGAGCCCGAGTTTGCCGAGGAAGACACCGGTGGGCGGGGTGCCGACCAGGCCGAGCAGGCACACCACCAGGACGGCGGCAAGGCCGGGGTGGCGGCGGGCCAGGCCGCGGTAGTCGTGCAGGGTGCGCGCCCGGGGCAGTTCGGCGACGACGGCGAAGGCGCCGAGGTTGGTGGCCGTGTAGGCGGCCAGGTAGAAGAGCAGGCCTTTTTGCGCGAGGTCGGTTCGGGTCGCCACGGCGAGGGCCATGAGGAGATAACCGACCTGGCTGATGGTGGAGTAGGCCAGCAGACGTTTGACATCGGTCTGGAAGAACGCGGCCAGGTTGCCCAGCGTCATGGTCACGGCGGCGGCGACCGCCAGCAACAGTGGCCAGTTGACACTGCTGTCGGCCAGGGCTTGATGGAGCAGCCGGTAGCCGGCGACCAGCCCGCCGATCTTGGGCAGGGTGGTGACGTAGGCGGCGACCGGGGTGGGCGCGCCCTGGGTGACGTCGGGGACCCAGAAGTGGGCGGGTACGGCACCGGATTTGAACAGCAGCCCGGTCAGGACGGCCACCAGTCCGACGGCCACGAGCCCGTACGGCGCGACCGCAAGGGAGGCGTGCAGTTCCCGGTAGAGGGTGGCGTGGCCGGCACCGTAGAGGAGGGCGGTGCCGGCGAGCATGGCGACCCCGAGCAGGGCGCCCATCAGGTAGTACTTCAGGGCGGCTTCGGTGCCGGGGGCGTCCTTGGCGAAGGCCGCGAGCGCATAGGCGGGGATGCCGGAGAGCAGGTAGGCGGCGAACAGCATCAGCAGATCGTTCGCGCCGATCAGGGCCAGGGTGCCTGCGGCGGTCATCAGCAGCAGCACCCAGTACTCGGTCTCCCGTTTGTCACCGCGGACGGTTTCCACCGACATGGCGATGATCAGCAGCAGCGCGCCCAGGACGGTCAGCCGGCCGGCGCCGGTCGCGGCGTCGATCGCGAACACGTGTGAGAAGACGGTCTGTTCACGGCCGGTGGCCATGGTGTAAGCCGTCGCGACCAGTCCGATGACGCAGGCCGTGCCCGCCAGGACGGCGACGGCCCACTGACGGTGGCGCGGTAGCCATGAACCGGCGAGCAGGCCGATCACGGCCGCGCCGACCAGCGTGAGCTCCGGCAGCAGCGCGGGCAGATTCTCGTTCACCGCGCCACCAGACGAATCACGGTGCGGCCGGCGGGTTCGATGACGTCCAGCAGCCAGCGGGGGGCGACGCCGATGACCAGGGCCATGCCCAGCAGTATCACGGTGGGGACGGCCTCGCTGCGGCGCAGATCGGTGACTCCGCTGGTGGGAATGGTCTGCGGCAGACGGGGAGTGCCGAGGAACATGGCCCGCAGGGCGCGCAGGAACAGGGCGGCGGTGATGAGGATGCCGGTCAGCGCGATGGCGGTGGCGAGGGTCTGGGTGGCGAGGGAGCCGGTGAAGATCTGGAACTCGGCGATGAAGCCGGAGAAGCCGGGGATGCCGAGGCCCGCGAACGCGGCGACGACGGTGACGGCGGCGAAGCGCGGGGTGTGTGCGGCCAGTCCCGAGTAGGCGTCGATGGCGTAGGTGTGGCCACGGTCGTAGAGAATCCCGGTGAGCAGGAACAGCGCCCCGGTGATCAGGCCGTGGCTGACCATCTGGGTGACCGCGCCGGTCACCGCCAGCGAGCGGGCCTGGACGTCGCTGCCCGCGAGGGTTCCGGCGGCGCCGACGGCGAGGACGATGTAGCCCATGTGGTTGACCGACGTGTAGGCGATCATGCGTTTGAAGTCGGTCTGCGCCAGTGCCACCAACGCCCCGTAGACGACGGAGACGGCGCCGACGACCACGATGACCAGGGCGTAGTGGCGCCAGCTGCCGGGCAGCAGGGGCATGGCGATGCGGACGAACCCGTAGGCACCCATCTTCAGCAGGACTCCGGCGAGGATCGCCGAACCGGCGGCGGGGGCGTCGGTGTGGGCGGGCGGCAGCCAGGTGTGGAACGGCACCGTCGGCGTCTTGACCGCCAGTCCGACGCCGATCGCCAGCAGCACCAGGCCCGCGTACAGCCCGCGACCGGCCAGCGGGTCGGTGCGGGTCAGGTCGGTGATGTCGAAGGTGTGGGGGTCGGCTGCCAGATACAGGCCGATGAAGCCGAGCAGCAGGGCGAGGGAGCCGGTGAAGGTGTAGAGGAAGAACTTCAGCGCCGCGGCCCGGGCGCGTTCACCGTGGCCCCAGCCGGCGATGACGAAGAACATGCCGACGATGGAAAGGTCGAAGAAGACGAAGAACAGGATCAGGTCCAGGGCGACGAACAGCCCCAGGCTCACGGTCTGCAGGAAGAGGAACAGGCAGGTGTACGGGCGCACTTGCCGGGTCTCGCGCAGCGAATACACCGCGACGGCCAGGAACAGCAGGCAGACCAGGGCCACCAGAGGCAGCGAGAGCCCGTCGACGCCCACGTGGTAGCCGACCCCCGCGCTGGGGATCCAGCGCAACCGCTGCTCGTACTGCATGCCGCCACCGGCATCGAAACCGGCCCACAGGACGAGGACCAGGGCCAGGTCGGCGGCAGCGGCAACGATCCATCCCCACACATACGTCCGGCCGGGCAGCGTGCGCGGCATCAGCAGCAGCACCGCACAGACCAGCAGCGGCAGGAAGGTGACGACGCTCAGCACGGGCATTACCTCACCAGCAGGATGATCAGGATCAGCATGGCGAAACCGGCGGCGGCCTGGGCGTAGTACTGGTGCAAGAGCCCCGTCTGCGGGCTGCGCGCCCACCGGCCCAGCCTCCGGGCCCCGGCCGCGACGGCGCGGACGGCGGCGTCGATGCCGCCGTCGTCCACACGGCCGGCGAGCCGGGCCGCGGCCAGACCGCCACGGGCCGCGTGCCGCACCACGCCGTCGACGACCCGGTCGTCGAAGACTGCCAGCGCCCGCGCCAGCCCGAGCACGGGCCGTACTACCAGCGCATCAGCGGCCCGTTCCAGGAAGAGCCACTGCTGCGCCCAGCGCACAGTGGTGGCACGGGTCGCCGGCACGCGGCGGGCGGACCACCGCCAGGCCCCGCCTGCGGCGGCAAGCGCCACACCGGCGGACAGCGCCAGTTCCCATGCTTCAGGCGTCGGCTCGTCGGGGACGCCGACCAGGTGTTTCAGCCAGGACGCCGGGCCGGGCAGGGCGAGGACGCCCAGCACCGCCCCGGCTCCCGTGAGCGTCCACAAGGGCAGCGCAGCCGCCGGTGAGACCCGGCGGGTGCCGTGCCGCTCGGTGTCGTAACCGGCCTCCGCGTCGTCGGGCAGGGGACGGGTGACGTACCAGAGAGCCTTGATGCTGTAGACGGCCGCCACGGCCGAGGCGGCCAGTCCGACGGCGTACAGGCCGGTGTTCTCGGCCCGGGCGGCAGCCAGGACCTCGTCCTTGGCCGCCCACAGCGACAGCGGCGGCAGCCCTGCCAGCGTCAGGGCACCGACGACGAAGGCGGCGCCGACCAGCCGGTAGCGTCGGGCAGCGCCGCGCAGGGCGGGCAGTTGCTTGGTGCCGAGCGCGGTCAGCCACGCTCCTGCGGACAGGAAAAGCCCCGACTTGACGGCAGCGTGCGCGACCAGCTGGGTGACGCCTCCTGCCACGCCGCCGCTTCCGGCGGCCAGGACCATGTAGCCGGTGTGCGCGGAAGTGGAAGCCGCGAGCAGTTGCTTCACATCGGGCTGGGCGACGGCAACGGCACCCAGGGCCAGGGCGGTGAGCGCGCCGGTCCAGGCCACCAGTGGACCCGCCCAGGCGGTAGCGGCCAGCAGCGGGTGCAGCCGCAGCAGAAGGTAGGCGCCGGCGGCGACCATGGTCGCCGAATGCAGCAGTGCCGAGACCGGGCTGGGGCCCTGCATGGCCTTGGACAGCCAGAAGGAGAAGGGCAGTTGGGCGGACTTGCCCAGGGCCGCGGCCACGACTCCCGCAGCGGCCGTGTGCAGCCACGGGGAGTTCGCCTGGGGCAGCGCATCCAGACGCAGCGAGCCGATGCCGCCCGCGAGCGCGGCTCCGGCGGCGAGATACAGGCCGAGGTCGGCGGTGCGCGTGGTGAGAAAGGCGATGTCCGCCGCGCGGATCCGCTCCGGCTGCTGCCACCAGTAGCCGATCAGCGCCCAGCTGGTGGCGCCCATGACCTCCCAGGCCATCAGCAGCAGCGGCAGCGTGGTAGCCGTGACGGTCACCAGCATGGCCCCGGCGAAGATCAGCATCAGCCCGAAGAACCGGCCCCGGTTCTCGCCCGGCCCGAACTCCCCGGCGGAGAAGAGCAGTACCGCCAGGGTGACCGCGGCGACGGTGACGACCATGACCGCGGACAGCCCGTCCACGGCCAGCCCGGCCCGCATTCCGGCGAACAGCGGCGCACTCGCCTCGGGCCGCGTCACCGCGGTGGTCACGGCCAGGCCCAGGGCCGCCAGGGCCACCGCCACACCAAGGACCGGGGCCGGTCGATTGAGGCTTCTGCCCGCCAGGCCGAGGGCGGTCCCGCCTCCGAGGGGAACGGCGATGAGCAGCCAGAGCAGCACGCTCACCCCTTCAGGTCCCCGGCCATGTCGGTCGTGTCGACCTGCCGGGCCCGGTAGATGGCGGTGGTGACGGCGAAGCCCATGGCCATGTCCACCGCCATCGCCACCACCGCCGCCACGATCACCACCTGGCCGCTCGGCGCGGCCGGAGCCAGGAAGTGCCAGAAGTCGGCGCCGGCCGCGATGACTCCACCGATCATCAGCTCGATCCCCATCATGATCATGACGATGGACTGCTGGGACAACGCGCCGAACAGACCGATGCAGAACAGACCCGCGGCCACCACCAGCACCAACTCGAACGTCATCGGCCCACCCCTCCCCCGGCCGGGTCCTTCGCGGTCCGCTGGTCGAGGCCGTCACCGAAGCGGTCGTAGCGGCCCCGGTGGGTGGCCAGCACGATGGCACCGACCATGGTGGCCAGCAGCACGAACCCGAGCGTCACCATGGTCAGCATCTGCGGGCCCATCAGCGACCTGCCGACCTGGAAGGTCGTGTCCCCGGGCCGTACCCCTGCCGGCTTCGGCCACGGCACGGCGAAGATCCCGGCGGTCAGGGCGGCGAACGCCACAGCGCTGATGACCAGGGAGCCCCGCTTGTTGTGCAGCATCGACATCGGCATCAGACCGGCCGGGTTCATCATGTAGGCGATCATGAACACGGCCATGATGACCATCTCCATCACCATCATCACCACGATGACCACGCCCAGATAGGGCAGACCGAGGAGGGTCGTCACACCGCCGACGCACACCAGCGCCGCCAGCAGCGAGAAGGTGATCCGTGCCATCGAGTTCAGCGTGAACACCAACACGCCGAAGACCAGGGCGAGCACGCCCAGAAACACCAGGAGCACAGTGCCGGTCGTGCCCACCAGACGTCTCCTTCCGTTCCTACCGGTCGAGTCCTACCGGTCGAGGCCGGCCAGGGCCGGGACGAGTACCTGTGCGATCGTCAGCGGCATCAGCACCACCCACGCGAACTCCACGTACCGGTCGGCCCGGACGACCGGCAGCCGCCGCAGCACCCACACCAGCAGGGCGAGCACCAGCAGCGTCTTGACCAGCGACCACGCCCAGGCCGGCAGTCCCGGGCCTGCGCCGCCACCCAGGAACAGCGGCACGGCCATGGCGGCGCCGGAGGCCAGCCACAGCCACCGCCCGGCCTGCAGCAGCAGCCGGTCCACCCCCGATGCCTCACCCAGTACCCCGTCGGCGAGGTCACGGCCGACCGGGTAGGCGAACGGGCCCAGAAAGCTGAAGGCGAGCACCCCGGCCAGGTAGACGACGAAGGCGACCGGCATCCACACCGCGTACCACAGGCCGTGCTGGGCGGCGGCGATGTCGCCCACCCGCAACGACTGCGCCCCGGTGGCCGTGGAGACCAGCGCGAACATCAGCGGCAGCTCGTACGCCAGGCCCTGGGCCAGGAACCGGTAGCCGCCGACCAGGGAGAAGGCCGCGTCCGGGCCCCATCCGGCCAGCCACAGCCCGGCCCAGGTCAAGACCTCCATGGCGTTGAACCACACCACCCCGACCGACAGGTCGGCCACCACCGTGCTGCCGAAGGGAATCACCAGCGTGGACAGCACCGCGGCCACCGGCACGGTGATCACACCGGCCCGCCACAGCAGCACATCCGGGGCGGGCAGCCGCCGCGGCTGCGCCGACAGCGCCCGCGGCACGCCGAGAAACGGCCGCACCGCGACCGCAGGGGTGAGGGGCCGGCCCGCGTCCCGGGCATCGAGCACCGCGTCGCCGGCCACCGCCAGCACCGCCAGGGCGAGCAGCACCGCGGGGGCCGCCAGCAGCGTCCACCACGCGCCCGCCTCACCCATGAAGCCCCACCTCCCCACGGGTGACGGCGAGTTCGTCCAGGTCCGGGTCGAGGCTGGCCACGATGAGGCGGGCCGCGGCCAGCTCCGCGCCGGTCAGCAGTCCCGGCAGCAGCGCGACCAGCGCTGCTGACGGCGGCCTTTCGTCCCGCCAGCGGCCGCGGGGACTTTCGTCCAC
The DNA here is from genome assembly GCF_042678285.1 of Streptomyces caeni. Classification (NCBI taxonomy): domain Bacteria; kingdom Bacillati; phylum Actinomycetota; class Actinomycetes; order Kitasatosporales; family Streptomycetaceae; genus Streptomyces; species Streptomyces caeni. Next base: position 51,065 of record NZ_JBHUDX010000011.1, on the reverse strand, counting down.
CGCCGGCTGCAGCGGCAACGGCTCCTCCAGCCGCCCCACATCACACCGGATGTCGGCGAGCCACTGCCGGTAGCGGTCGGTCACGTCCCCACCGGCCCTCGCCGCAGGCCCGCTCACCCCGGCCTCCCGCGCCTTCTCGGCGCTGATCCCGCCGATGCCGCGGGTCAGCCAGGCCAACGTCCGCGATCGGCCGACCCGGCGGGCGAAGCGGTCCAGCCGGGGCGTCACCGCCGCGCCGGAAGCACCGTTGAGCAAGTCGTCGCGCAGCCGCCGGGCCACCACCGCCTCGGCGGGCCAGCCGGCCACCGACAGCAGCCGGGCCAGACTGTCCAGATGCGCGGCCGCGCGGCACCGGACGGCTTCCCCCACCCTCACGGGTTCGCCGCGTGCCGCACGCAGCCACGGCTGCGCCCAGAAAGACACGGCCGACCTGCCACTCGGTGTGACCGGATCCTCGACCTCGGCCTGCTGGATGACGTCGCCCTGCAAGGTCAGTCTGACGGTCAGACCGGCCGGCCAGTCGACGAGCAGCGGGCCCAGCGGCACATGCAGCCGGTCCAGCATCAAACCGTCACGGTCTTCACCCCGTTCGGCCATCGGCAGCCCGCCCGGCATCTCCGTGTCCCCGCCGCCGTGCTGCGCGTCCGCACCGTGGTGACAACCGCTGTCCTCGTCGTCGTGCGCATCGCGCGGGCCGCCGGCATCGCCGCGCCCCCCGCGCTCGCCCTCACCGTGAGCGCCATCCGGGGAGTCCCGGTGGTGCGGGCCGTCGTCATCGCCGTTCCGGCCCGCCCCGGCGGTCGCCCGAGCCTTCTCCTGTTGTCCGGACCGCGAGCCGAGCTGCGCCCGCCCGGCCTCCAGCGCGGCCGCGACATCATCGGTGCCGCCCGCGTGCACGCGGGCGCGCGGCGCGGGCAGGTCCTGCCAGAGCCGGTCCACCGCCGCGTGCAGCCGAGGGCAGTGCGGTCCGGCGAGGAGGAGCAGATCGGCCTGGGCGGGAGTGGCGGCCAGCGGCCAGTCCCGCCGGCGCACGACGGCCTCGGCTTCCAGCCGGGCAGCTGTTCCGCCCGGCAGGGTGGCCAGCAGCACGCGAGGCCGGGCAGCGACAGCGCGCAGGGCAAGGCCGGTCACGTCCACCGCAGTGCGCCCTCCCGCCAGGCGTGGACGACCCCGGCGAGGAGGACCGCCAGGAAGACGAACATCTCGATCACTGCGCCGGGCCCCGTGGCGGAGATCACCCGCGTCCACGGGTACATGAAGACCATCTCCATGTCGAATGCCAGGAACAGCATCGTCACGGTGTACCAGCGCACGTGGAACCGGCTGACCGCGTGCTCGGCCGGCTCCAGCCCCGACCAGAACGGCGCGGCGGCCACCGGACGGGAGGACAAGCGCGCCGCCCAGGCCGCACCGTAGACACCGGCGACGCCCAGCGCGGCGACGCCCAGCAGCGACAGCGTCGCCGTGACACCGCTCATCCCGCGTTACCGCCCTGGCAGGCGACCGCCGGGAACCCGTGATCCCGCCCGGCCGGACGACCGGCGGGCACCGCATCCTCCCGGGCGGCGGCTGTGGTGGCCAGGACGGCCTTGGCGGTCATCGTGCTCCTCTCCGGCTACCGTGGAGCCGACCGCGTACCCCCTGGGCAGCACGCGTAACCCAAGGAGTTGACCGGCGTCCTCTCAAGGATTCCGGCCGCGGTCCCGGAAAGGCGGTGTGGCGCGCCGTGCCGGGGGGAGATTCTGCGCCGGTCGGGGGGCACGGGCTCCCTCTGCGCATGCTCCGGGAAAGGGTCTGTCAAACGAGCGGGTCCTACAAGATTTTCGTATCGGTGATCGCTTCAACTCGTCTGCACTGTCGGCCGTCTGGCGGTGGCAGGCTGGTTGTGTGTGTTGTCGTGGTGGGGGGGCCTGCTGCCACAGCCGGCCGCGGTGCAGGTCGAGCGAGTGAAGGTCAGCGGGGATCTGCTGCGGATCACGGCCCGGACCAGGGATGACGCTCCGGCAGTGTGTCCGGGGTGCGGGCAGGCGTCAGACTGGGTGCGTTCACGGTATGTGCGGCATGTCGCGGACGAGGCGGTGAGCGGCCGTGCGTTCGTGCGGCCGTGCGTTCGTGATCGACTTATCAGTGCGCCCCCTGTACTGCGAGAACCCCGGCTGCGAGAAGGTCACCTTCGCCGAGCAGGTCACCGGCCTGACGCGGCGCTATCAGCGTCGTACTCCGGCCCTGCAGACGGTGGTCGACGCGGTCGCCGTCGCGCTGGCCGGCTCGGCCGGGGCCCGGCTGCTGGGCGTACTGCACCACGTGTTGACCTGGGCGGGTGTGCTGAACTGCCCTGTGCGCATCACGCTGCCTGCCCGGCCGGTCCCGCCGGTACTGGGCATCGACGAGTTCGCCCTGTGCAGGGGGCACCGCTACGCCACGATCCTGACCGACGCCACCACCGGCGAGCGGATCGAGGTGCTGCCGGACCGGAAGATGGAGACGGTCACCGTCTGGCTGAAGGCCCACCCGGGCATCGAGGTCGTCTGCCGGGACGGGGCCGGGGCCTTCGCCCAGGCCGTCACGGACGCCGACCCCGCGATCGTGCGAGTTTGCGACCGCCGGCACCTGTGGCACGGCCTGGCCGACGCTGCGATATCAAGGAAATGGGCTACACCGGCAGCGCGAACCTCCTGGTCCGGTACATCGACCAGGGTCGGGTCGAGGCCGGCCGCGCCGGCCTCTCCCCGCGCAAGACCGCCCTCCTCCTGCTGACCGATCCCGCCCACCTGTGCAAGGACCAGCACGTGCTGCGTGACCAGTTCGCCTGAGCCTGCTCGGAGATGACGGCCCTGGCAGACGCGGCGGGCGACTTCGCCGCTCTGCTCACCCCGGCACCGGCCAACGCCGAGGCGCTGACCGGCTGGATTACCAGGGTCCGGGCCGCTGACCTGCCGTTCCTGCACGCCTACGCCAGCGGCCTCGAGCGCGGGCGGCGTCAACAAGTTCGTCCCCGTGGACGAGATGAACGCCAAGTACCCGTCCATGCGCGCCAAGCTCGTCCAGGAGGCGTCCGCCGGACCGGCCGACGGCGACGGGGGCGGCCCTCAGCGGACGGCCACCGCCGCACCGGCGCAGGGCGAGGCGGCGCGGAGCGGGTCGTCGGGGCGCGCCACCGCCCCTGGCTGGGCGGGCTCGAACGGGCGGCGGACCGCGGGGGCCGAGGAGGCGTCGCGGCCGGCCGGCAGCGAGGATGTGGCGGAACGGCCCGGCAGTCGGCGGGCCGTGACTCGCTGACACGGGTCACGGCCCGTACCTGAAGACCCATGCTGATGGACGCAGAGAGCGAGAGTGAGAGATGTACGGCCGATACGCCCCGTCGACCGGGCCCAAGCCCCTGGTGACCGCCTTCAATACGATCGCCGTGGCCGGCGCGGTGTGGTTCCTCTTCGGCGGGATGAACACCGTGGCGGACTGGTTCGGAACGGATTTCGACGAGGCCACGACCTTGCGCCGGGTCCTGCTGGCGACGTTGTCGGTGCTGTACCTGCTGCGGTTCATCGCCACGAACTTCGTGATGCTGCAGCGCAAGATGGAGCTGTCGGAGTCGGTCACCGTCGGGATCTGGGTCCTGGTGATCCACGGCACCATGGCCTACTTCGGCGGCACCAACACGGCCCACGTCAGCGTGTTCACCTGGCTCGGCGTCGTACTGTACGTCCTCGGCTCCTACCTCAACACCGGGTCGGAGTACCAGCGCAAGCTCTGGAAGAAGCGCCCGGAGAACAGGGGCAAGCTCTACACCGAGGGCCTGTTCAAGTACTCGATGCACATCAACTACTTCGGTGACGCCGTGCTGTTCTCCGGGTTCGCGCTGGTGACCGGCACACCTTGGGCATTCGCCATCCCCCTGATCATGGTGTGCATGTTCGTCTTCCTGAACATCCCCATGCTCGACAAGTACCTCGCCGAGCACTACGGCGAAGCGTTCCAGGAGTACGCGTCGAAGACGGCCAAGTTCGTGCCCTTCGTGTACTGATCCCACTCCGGTGCGGCGGCCCCTCCCTCCGGACCGCCGCCTGGGCCCGTTCCCACAGACCCGACACGAGGTATGCGTGAGCGGAGACATTCCGTTCGGGGGGAGCGAGGCGTCCCTGACCACCGAAGTGCTGCGTGAGATTCTCGCAGGCGGAGCCGACCCGTTCGCCCGGCTCACCTCCGACGAGGGCGCCGTCGACGTTTTCGGGTTCGATCCGGAACTCACCGACGACTGGCTGCTCCCCCTCCTCCGGCCGCTGTGCGAGAAATACTTCCAGGCCGACGTGGAGGGCATCGAGCAGTGCGGGCCGACGGTGGCGCGGGGTCTCGGCAAACCCTTCGAGGAGCGCTGCCGGCTGCAGCGCTTCGGCCGGGGCGGCTTCGCCGCCGTGGCACTGCGGTCGCGGCGGCCCATGGTGCCGTGCTCGATCGTCGGAGCCGAGGAGATCTATCCGGTGATCGGCACATCACCCACGCCGGCCCGGATGCTGAAGCTGCCGTACTTCCCGATCACCCCACCTTTCCGCTGCCGGGGGTGCTGGGGCTGCTCCCGCTGCCCACCAGCCGTGGTCGGGCGTTGTACCAGCGAGCTCCGTCCGGATGCCGTCGTCCGTCACGAAGCGGCGCACCGCTGGTACAGCCCCAGTCGTCCGCCACCAGGTGGCGGACAGGTTGGTGCTCACCTGCTTGCCGGGCTCCTTCGTCACGCGTCATCAGCACGGGGCGCCGGGTCGGCCGTGCTCGCCGAACCGCGAACCGAACGCCCGGAACGCCGGAAGGGGCCGGCGTGGATGTAGAGCTCACGGCGGTCGCCGATCTCGGTTTGCGGGGGAAGAGGGAGTTCGTAGCGGACGGGGCGGCTGTGATCGGCGAGTTGCCGCTGCGGGTTGTAGACGTGGTTGAACTTCCAGAGCATACGGGCGAAGTTGGTCTGCCCGCGAAGGAGGTTACGGCTGAGTGTGCGGGCAGCCGCGAAGGCGGTGCGCAGGCCCAGGTGTTTGCGGTTGATGACGGCCTGCGTACGGACGAGTTCGCGGTAGAAGACCTCCAGGGGCAGGGAGGTCGGGACAACGGCATGCTGGATGTCGAAGAGCCGGTAGTCCCGGGTGGTCAGGCGGCGGGATTCCGTGTGCCAGATCTCGGTGCCGGGATAGGGTGTCATGACCGTGAGGTGGACGATCTCCGGGACGGAGAGGGCGAACTCACGGACGACGCGGAAGCGCTCGATGTCCCAGGCGGGGTCGACGATGAGGTTGATGGCAACGCTGATGCCGAGCGATCGGGCTGTTTCGAGGGCCTTGAAGTTGTCGTCCGGGCTGACGCGTTTGCGGTAGAGGTCGAGCCCTTCGGCGTCGATGGCCTCCATGCCCAGGAACATGTAGCGCAGTCCCAGGCGGGTCCAGCGCTGGAAGACCTCGGTGTTGCGCAGGAGGACATCGCTGCGGGTTTCCAGGTAGTACTGCTTGCGCACCCGGCGGCGTTCCAGTTCGGCGGCGATCGCGTCGCCGTGCTCGGGTCGGATGAAGGCTACGTCGTCGACGATGAAGACGTTGGGTTCCTGGATGCCGGACAGTTCCTCGGCAGCGGCTTGCGGAGATGCTTTGCGGTAGCTGCGACCGTAGAACGTCCAGGCGGAGCAGAAGCTGCAGTCCCAAGGGCAGCCGCGGGTGAATTCGATCGAGGCGCAGGGGTCGAGTTCACCGATGAAGTAGCGGCGTCGGTGGCGCATGAGGTCGCGTGCGGGGCGGGGATCGTCGATGCTGTGGAGCATGCGTGGTGCAGGTCCGTGGCCCTGGGCGGTCACGATTCCGGGAACGTCCTCGACGCCGCCGTCGCGTACGGCGTCCAGCAGGAGGGTGATGGCCGGTTCGCCTTCCCCGCGCACCACTGCGTCGACCGCGCCTTGCGCCTGCTCCAGGACGTCTCGGGCGACAAAGGACACGCTGTGCCCGCCGAAGAAGACGAAGCAGTTCGGCAGGGCCCTCTTGATGCCCCGCGCGAGGTCGATGGCCTCCGGGATGTTGGCCAGGTAGTTGAGGGAGAATCCGACCGCCTCCGGGCTGAACGAACGGAGATCCTTCCGAAGGTCCCCGTGACTGAGCACCTGAAGGTCCACCACCTGCACCTGGTGCCCGGCATCACGCGCGGCGGCAGCGACCCGCTCCAGGCCGAGCGGTTCCAGACGGAGGAAGATCTCCGAGTACATCAGGGCACTGGGATGGACGAGCAGTAGACGCATGGATCACCTCGGACAACGCACAGCGCAACGGAATGCAAGGAATAACCGATCGCGTCCGTCAGGAATCATGCGTCACTCGCACGGCCCAGTGCCCCGGCAGGACTGCCGTGAGCGGTGTCCGGCAGACGAGCGCCCAGCGGGGACACGTACGAGACGGGTCGCGGCACCACGCTGACCACCACGTCGGTGAGGGTGAGTGCCCGCAGGACCGGGTCGGCCATGGGCCTGCCCCGCCGTGCGCACTGGGCGATGGGCGGCTGGCCGCCCTGCACGGAGCTGAGAGAGGTCAACGGAAAGCGGCGGGAAACGGCTGCCCGGCCACCATGGCCCCCACCCCGACAGCGATGCACCCGGCGGCTCCGGTGCCTTCCGCCGCGTCGACGAGTGAGGTGGGCGTCAGCGCCCGGTGGGCGCGGTGGCTGCCCGCGATCCAGATGAGCAGAGCGGCGGCGCGGACGACACCGTCCTGGAAACCGCCACCGGGCGTGAGGTAACCGCAGCGGGGTGTCCTGGTCGTCCCGCACACCGTTCCCACAGGCCGGCCCGCGCATCCACCGACCGCGCGGTCTGCACCGGCGCTTCGGCCGGCGGGGTGACGGTTGTCTTGCCGTGCCTGCGATCGGCAAGACGAACTCGGGACCTGGGAAACAGGTCAGGCGAACTCCGTTCCGGGCTGCTCGAAACCCCCGTGACCACACTGTCGACGCCGTTCTCGGGGGAGCACCCGCCGGGTACGGGTTCGTCGCCGCCCCAAAGGACTCGGCAGAGCCCATGCAAAGGCAGCCTGACGGCTCCGGAAGACGCTGACCACGGTCCCGGCGGAAGGGACGGGCCGCCGCGTGATCACCGCCGGGCGAAAGCGTCTCGTGTCCGATCCACTGCCGCCGCGGCCCTGCCCACCGTGCGCAGTACCGGCGGGCGGGCCGGCGGATGCGGATGCGGCCGGGTGGGCGTCGCCTTCCGGACGCTCTGCCACTGCCGGGTCAGCGGTGCGGCGTCACGCGTCGTGAGCCGGTCCTCGAGACGGGGCCGGATCTGGCTCTGCTCGTAGCTGAGGTGCCTGCGGTTGAGGCTGGTCACCGCGGTGGGTCTTGGCCGGGATCTTGCGGGTCGTTGGGCGGGCCGGCTTCGCCATCGGTCTTCACTCCCCTGTGCGAGCCTGGTCAGGCGGTCCGGCTTCCGTACACGCGGTAGCGTTCGGCGTCGGGCCACTTGATCTCCAGGCCGAGGCCGTGCCTGCCCGGGTCGGGGCGCAGGGCACCGCCGTCGGGTGACGGCGCGCCGTCGAACAGGATGCGCTCGAGCCGCACATGGTCGTGGAAGTGCTCCAGGTGCCGCAGCCGGCGCACGGCGCAGAAGGCGTGGGACGAGACCGCCGGGGCGCAGTGCGCGGACAGGTCAAGGTGGTGAGCCGACGCCAGACCGGCCGCCTCCAGTACGCCGGTGATTCCGCCGCAACGGGTGACGTCGGCCTGGAGGCAGTCGACCGCGGGGCCCTCGACGAGGTTGGCGAAGTCCTGTGTGGTGTACGCGTACTCACCGGCCGCGATCTCCAGCCGCTCGGGGCCGCGCTCGCACAGCATGCGCAGACCCTCCAGGTCGGCGGAGCTGACAGGCTCTTCGAACCACCGCACGTCCCACTCCTCGTGGAACCGACGGGCCCAGTACAGCGCCTGTTTGCGGCCCAGTGCCCCGTTGGCGTCGGTGAAGATCTCCGTCTCGTCGCCGACGGCCTTGCGCACGGCCGCAAGGCGCTGCAGGTCGCCCTCCGGGGCTCTGGAGGTCTTGAGCTTGACGCGCGGGATCCCCTGCTCCACCCAGCCGCTGAGCTGGTCGGTGAGGCGGTCCAGCGGGTAGTTCGTGAAGCCGCCGCTGCCGTACGCCGGCACCCTGTCGTGCCAGGCCGGGAGCAGGTGGATCAGCGGCAGGTCCAGAAGCCTCGCCTTGAGATCCCACAGCGCCACGTCCACCGCGGAGACCGCCATGGCGCCGACGCCGGGGCGGCCGGCGTTGCGGATCTGTCGTCCCATCAGGTGCCAAAGGGCCGGCGGAGAGGTGAGGTTCTGTCCCCGTACGACGTCCACGAGCTTGGACTCGGTGAACGAGGCGACCGACACATCTCCGTAGGTGTAACCGAGCCCGGTGCGACCGCCGGCGTGCACCCGCACCAGAACCATGGTGGTGGAGTCCCACTCCAGAGTCCCGTCCTGCTCCATGCCCTCCGGGCCGTCGGTCGGCACCTCGAAGGCGTGCACGTCCACCGAGTCGATCCGGCACTCCTCCAGCTCCGGTCCGGCGCAGCCCCTGTTCCCGCTCACGAACGCCGGCCCGACAGGTGCTCGGCGACCTCGGTGGGCTTGTGCCGTACGCCCTTGGCGGCGATGCCCATCCCCTCCGGGTCCCGCACGGCCGCCTTGGCGGCCTTCTTCCCCTGCGCAAGCGTGATGTGCGGCGGCACCGGAGCGATCTCCTGGTCCACCTCGAACTCCAGCACCACCGGCTTGTCGTTGGCGAGCGCATCCTCCCGCGCCTCGCCGACCTTCTTCGGCTTGTCGCAGTGGATGCGGCCGAGCAGCGCCTTGGCCACACCGGCCCCCAGCGGCTCCGCCGTCTCGGCGAGTTCGCTCTCCGCGTGCGCGGCACCCTGGCCGACGATCACGGCGACCTTGGTGCCGGCGCTGAGGACATCCGCCGCCCTGCGCAGTTCGGCCGGGTCCGGCAGCAGACGGGGGCGGCTCCAGCCGACGCTGGAGAAGACCGAGCCGTGCGTCTTGGGCAAAGACGGCCGGGCCTTCTCCTCCTGGACGTCCTCCGGGATGACGACCGTTGCGACGCCGCGCGTGGAGAGAGCCGTCTTGAAGGCCCGGTCGGTCACATGCCGTGCCTGCCCGGGGTGCGCCCGGTCGAAGGCGCCGAGCAGCCCGTTGGTCCCGTCGCCGGGACAGCCGTAGACCCGCTCGATCCCCCGCTCCCGCAGGCGTTGCAGTACACAGTCGGCCACCAGTGTCATGACCTGCTCCCTCGGATGGGTACCTCTGGCATGTGCACTGGGTGACCCCTGGCCGTGTCGCATAAACCGCCGGCGTGCCCGTCTCCCACTCCGGTTGACCAGGTCTGGGACCGGACGGCCCTGCCGGGTGAGACCAGCCGCCGGAACCGGAGGAGCAGATGCCGGGTGACCCGACGTGCGCACCGCGCCCGAAGCCGGCTGTGTCTCGGCCTGCAGGCCAAGGACCGTGCGCCTCTGGTGGCCGGAGAGCCCACCGAGGAGGTACGGCTGTCCGCCGACGGCGCGTCCGCCAGGGGCCATGAGCCCCTGGCGGACGAGGAGCGCATCGCCCTGGTCGACCGGGACACTCCCCTGCCCCTGTACAAGCCCGGCCGTTGGTACATGTGGCCGGTCCCCCTGCCGTGTGCCCCAGCGCCACCGGGACCACCGCGGGCAGGTCCAGCAGGAGCATCGACAGGTAGAGGTACACCGAGCGCGCCGGATCGCTCAGCCGGTGCCGGCGCCGCCCACGTAGAGCCAGTAGCCCAGCAGAGTGGTGCGCGGCATGGCAAGGCCCGGCGCGCCGATCTGCAGCGGGACGAGGTAGACGCCGAGGCCGAGGGCGAACGGCGTCGTCACCGTGTAGATGGTGCCCGAGCCGTGCATGGTGAACAACTGGTTGTACGTGTGTGCGTCGAGGAACGTCCCGTCGGGCAGGGCCGGCCGGCTGCGCATCAGCAGGGCGAGCACTCCGACCCCGGCCAAGGACATGAGCACCAGGGAGGTCCCGGTGATCAGCAGCCCTATGCGCTTGTGGCCGGTCGAGGTGAAGGAGGTCAGCCGGCCGCAGGCTCGGACGTGCCCGGGGCCGGGGTCGATGCCTGCTGATCGGTGGTCATGCCGCGGCTCCGGTGGCGGTACCCGCCGCCTGCGACTTCAGCCAGGTGCGGTACTCCTCGGGCGGCACGGTCCTGCCCCAGAAGTCCATCGGTTTGTGGCTCTGACCGCAGAACTCCGCGCACCTGCCACGCCGGAGCCCCGCCCGACGCCCTGCACCGAGACGGTGCGCCGCGCCGCTGCGCCCGGGCAGCTGAACTTCCAGCACCACGGGAACCCGGTCACGTCGACGCGGGCGGTCGGCCGGTCTGCCTCCGTCCGGTGCTCACGGTGGTTGGCCAGGGCGGTGCAGACGACGAGGAAGACGGCGATGGCGGCGAGGGCGCCGAGGTAGGAGGACTCCAGCCGGTCGCGTTCGGCCCGCTGGGACGGCTGCCTGCCGGTTCCGGCCCGGCGCCGGACGACGGCGATGGTCAGCAGCGCGAGGACTGCCACGAAGACGAAGGATGCGACAGCCGTCTCCAGGGTGAAGACTTCGTCGAAGACATGCCGTTGCTTCCTGCGTCGCTTCCCTCCACCCAGCCGGTACAGCGTGCCGGGGTGCCCTGGAGCGCGTTTTTTGAAGCCCCCGACTGCGGTTTCGCGGATCCTGGTGGCACGAGGTCCCGCCGGTGGGGACATACTGATCGGTATGCCGAGTCGGCCCGCCCGGCGGGCCGGCGCCAACGGCATCCACTCATCCGTGAAGGAGTCTTCCATGGCGACCGATCCCACTGGCGGCGATCTGAAGTCGATGCTGGCCGAGGACCCGGGCGGCCCCGTGGTCATGCTGAATCTGCTGCGCTTCGCACCGGGCGGCAGGGCTCTGTACCAGGAGTACGCGCGGCACCTGCAGGAAACGTTCCTTCCCCGCTACGGAGCGCAGATCGTCTACGCCGGCACGGGCGGAACCGCACTGGTGGCCGAGGACGGTCAGGCATGGGACGCGGTCGTCCTCGTCCGTTACCCGAACCGTACGGCGTTCAGCCGCATGGTCGCCGATCCGGAGTACCAGACGGTCACCGAACTGCGGACCCGAGCGCTGGTGGAGGCCGTCCTTCAACCCACGAGCGAGTGGGTCGCGGGGACGTGAGGGAGCGTTCCGGGACCCGGGACGTCAGCGAACTGCGCGCGGGCACTGCGCTGCCCTGTTCGGGTGATCCCGACGCGACACGTCGCTGGCCGCCGCTATGTCCCGCATCACCGACCCTCCGCGGCGGGCCACGGCCCGGGTGACGGCCGCACACTCTGCCTCGCATTCGGCGTGCCGGGAGAGCGCGGACAGCGTCCGGGCGCGGTTCGAGCGCAGCGCCAGGGTCTGCGGATGTGCCGCGCCGAAGATCCTTCCGAAGACCGGCAGCAGTTCGTCGTACGTGGCGAGGGCCTCGGCGTGGCGGCCTTGGCCGTACGCCGCCATCGCGGCGATGCTCAAAGCCAACGGCGCCTGCTCGCGCGGCCAGGCCCGGACCGAAGCCACGGCGCGGGCCTCGGCTTCCGCCTCCGCGTAGCACCCCGCTCGATACAGGGCCAGAGCCTGCTCCACGGTGCGTCTCTGCATCTGTCTGCCGTCATTTCGGCCGCGAGGCCGGAACAGTTCCACGCCTGAAGCATACGGAGGCGCGCACACCCGCTCGACGAGTGGTCGACAGGTGATCAGGCAGCAGGCGACGCGAGCACTGAACCCGTCGTGCCGGGCACGCCTGGGGAAAAAGGGCTACGGGCCGCTGTCGATCCGGCCAGGGCCCGTTCGACGTCCTGGTGTGGAGCGCATCGCCATACCCGGGATGCGACAGGATCTGGTGGAGGAAACACGTGGATCAGCTGCTGAGAGTCATGAACTTCAGCGTCTCAAGTGACGGAATCGGTGCCGGTGAGCACCAGAGCCTCGAAAGTCCCTTCGGCCATGCCCATCCCGAGAGGCTGTTCGCCTGGGCCGGCGCCACGGCGAGCTGGCCCATGCGCACCGACCCCGGAGGGAGCCGCGGCCTCGACGACTACTTCACGCGGGACTTCGCACGCAACATCGGCGCCGAGATCATGGGCCGCAACAAGTTCGGCCCCCAGCGTGGGCCCTGGCATGACCAGGACTGGCGCGGCTGGTGGGGTGACGAGCCCCCGTTTCACACCCCGGTGTTCGTCATGACCCACCACAAGCGTCCTTCGATCACGCTCTCCGACACCACATTCCACTTCGTCGACGGCGACCCGATCACGGTCCTCGAACAGGCTCGGGAGGCGGCGCAGGGCAAGGACGTCCGACTCGGCGGCGGGGTCACCACCATCCGGCAGTTCCTCGACGCCGACCTCGTCGACACCATGCATGTGGCGGTCTCGCAGGTGGAACTCGGCTCTGGGATTCGGCTTTGGCAGTCACCCGATGAGCTGCTCGATCGGTTCCATCTCGAGGTCGTCCCCAGCACGAGCGGCGTTGCGCACCACCTGTTCTGGCGAAGGTCGGGCTGAAAGTCCGGGCCGAGGACGAGGACCGGGCGCCGGCCCGGCCTCGACCGAGGCGTCCTCCCGTGGGCGGGCCGCACTCGGCTGAGACGGTCAGACGCCGCTCCTCGAAGCCCGCCCTGGCTCCGATCATGCCGTGCCCGCCGCGCTCCCCGTAGACGGCCAGCAGCGGGCCGAGTTCGGGCAGGCGGAGGTCGCCGGCGGACACCGGACGGCCGGCCCCGTCGGTGGCCCGCAGCAGCGCCAGGCTCATGTCCGCGAACTCCAGGCCGGGGGCCTCCGGGGACCTCTGGCCACGCGGCCGGTACCACGTTGCGACCGGTCGACCAGGTCCCGGGCCCGGCACCGCCGGCCGGTACCGGCCCGCAGCCCGATCGGCGCCGCCGCCAGTGCCGAGACGAACACTCCCCGTGCCGGCCAGCCAGAGGGTCTGGGGCGCCCGTGCGGCGATCAGTGCGGTCACCGGAACGTGGGCGATGTTCGAGGTACCGAGATCGCCGGAGGCCATCCGGCCGACCGCGGAAGCGAATTGCCGCAAGATCCGGTCGTCGAGGTGGTACTCGGCACGGACCGCGGCGAGTACCTCGTCGCCGGCCCGGGGCCCGCCATGGCTTGGGCGCGGTCTCCCGGGTTGATCGCTTGCAGCGCCACGGTGAGCAACAGGGCCGCCCTCGGGCCGCGGCCCCTCCCACCGCTCGGGCACGGCTCAGCGGAGTGTCGGGTCAGCGAAGCCGGTGGACGGGGGCGTCCTGCTCCACAGGTCGGTGGGGCGCTGCCGGGAGGGCGAGCCTTCCGTCGTGGACTTCGGCGATCTGGTCGGCAGCTGTGAGGTGGGTGCGGTCGTGAGTGACCAGGACGGTGGCGGTGGCCTGCTGGTGGGTCAGGCGGGTGATCAGGTCGATGACGGCGGCGCCGCGTTCGTGATCGAGGGCGCTGGTCGGTTCGTCGACCAGGAGGACGGTGGGTTCGTTCATCAGGGCGCGGGCGATGTTGACACGTTGGCGCTGGCCGCCGGAGAGCTGGTGGGGCCGGCGGTGGGCCTCGTCGGCCAGGCCGACGGCGTCGAGGAGTTCGAGGGAGCGGGCGCGGGCCTTGGCGGGGCTGCGCCCGTCGATCTGGGCCATGACCTGGAGCTGTTCGACGGCGGTGAGGGAGGGCAGCAGGTTGGGCTGCTGGAAGACGATGCCGATCTTGTGGCGGCGCAGTTCGGTCAGCTCGCCATGGCTCATGCCGGTGGTGGAGGTGCCGTCGACGGTGACGGTGCCGGAGTCGGGTCTGATGAGGGTGGCGGCCACGGCCAGGAGGCTGGACTTGCCGGAGCCGGAGGGGCCGATGACGGCGGTCACGCCGCCGTCGGGGACCCGCAGGCTGACCTTGTCGAGTGCGGTCAGTCGGGTGTCGCCGTCGGGGTAGGTGAGGGTGATGTCGGCCAGGGCCAGGCTCATCGGACGCTCCCCAGGGCGATCAGCGGGTCGACGGAGGTGATGCGGCGGATGGACAGGGCGGCTCCGAGGGCGCCGAGGAGGATCACCACGGCGGCCGGGAGCAGGACGGTGGCGGGAGTGAGGAGAAACGGCACGGCCGAGCCGGCCACGATCGCTCCTAGGGCTGTGGCGATACCGGTGCCGGTCAGGGTGCCGACGACGAGCAGGACGACGGCCTGGCCGAGGGCGTCCTTGAGGAGGCCGGCGGTGGAGGCACCGAGTGCCTTGAGGACGGCCACGTCGCCGCTGCGCTGGATGGTCCACACGGTGAAGAAGGCGCCGATGACGAGTGCGGAGATGGCGAACAGGAAGCCCCGCATCAGCTGCAGCGAACCGTTTTCGGAGGCGTAGGAGCCGATGGCGGACAGCGAGTCGCCGGTGGTGACGGTCTTGGTGCCGGCCTGCTTGTCGGTGGCCGCCACGTCGGCCCCCGGGGTCGTGTTCAGGGCGATGACGGTGGCGGTCGGACCGTCACCGCTGCCGGTGGGCGGCGCGGTCTTCTGCCAGGTGGCCAGACTGGTCCAGACAACCGGGGTGTGGCTGAAGTAGGCGTCGCCCTTGACGGCGGCCACCTCCAGCCGCTGTCCGGCCAGGGTGAGGAAGTGACCGGTCTTCACGCCGAGGCTGTCGGCCGCCGCGGTGGACAGCACCACCGACCGGCTGTCGATCTCGCTGCTGTCGGGGGCGAGGCGGGAGCCGGGCTCGACGCCGAAGACGGAGACCGCGGCGCTCTTGCCGGCGGCGGTGACCTTGGCCGTGGCGATCCCCAGCGGCTCAGCGCTCTCGACGCCAGGCGCCTTGGACCACCGCTGCCACTGCCGCTCGGTGACGGTGGAGCCGGAGTACGACAGGTCCCCTCCGCCGCCGGGCGCCTGGAAGGCGACCTTGTCGGCGGGCAGCCCTGTGATTGCGGAGATGTTCTGCCGGCCCAGTCCGGCCGTGAGCCCGGACAGCAAGCCGACCAGCAGGGTGATCAGTACGATGACGGTCCCCATCAAGGCGAAGCGCCCCTTGGCGAACTTCAGGTCTCTCCAGGCGACGAACACGGCCCTTGCCTGTCCTTTCAGCGGGGAAGCGGTGGTACTCCACCGTCGCCGCCGCCCCCTCGTATGCGCGTCTGGCGCAGGGCGGCACTTCGCGGGCCGAAGGACGGCACGCGGGTTGTAACTTTCGATGGAGGCCCCTGGCGCCTGCGTTTCGTAACCTGGAACGCACTGTGAACACCGCTGTCCCCACGCTGACCCCGACCACCCGGGCCCTGGCCTGGTGCCTGCACCTGCTGATCGTCGCCCTGCTCGCCCTGACCGCCGGCCGCGCCGTGGCCGACGGCCGGCCGCACGCCGCGCTGACCGTCGCCATGGCGGCGACCTGTGCCGGGGTGTCCGCGGCGGGACCGCTCCTGCCCCGCATCCGCCGCTCCCGGCGGGCCGCGGGCGGGTGGCTGGCCGCCGTCGGCGCCTGCTGGCTGGTGCTGCTGGCCCTGTCCGCCGACGCCGTCTGGGTCGCCTTTCCTCTCTACTTCCTCCAGCTTCACGTGCTGTCCCGCCGCCTCGGGCCGGCTGCCGTGGCCGCCACCGCGGCGGCGGCCATCGCCGGCTTCGCCGCCCACCAGCGCTCCTTCAGCCCCGCCATGGCGATCGGTCCCGCGCTCGGCGCGGCCGTCGCGGTCGCGGTGGTGTGGGGCTACCAGGCCCTGTACCGGGAGAGCGAACAGCGCAGGCGACTGATCGAAGAGCTCACCGCCACCCGCGCGGACCTGGCAGCCGCCCAGCACACCGCGGGAGTGCTGGCTGAACGCGAGCGGCTGGCCCGCGAGATCCACGACACTCTCGCCCAGGGGCTCTCCAGCATCCAGTTGCTGCTGCGGGCCGCCGAACGCTGCCTTCCCGGTCAGCCCGATGCCGCCGCCCGTCATATGGAGGCGGCTCGCCAGGCCGCCGTGGACGACCTCGCCGAGGCCCGCCGCTTCGTCGCCGCCCTCACCCCGCCCGCCCTGGAAGGCAGCACCCTGGCCGACGCACTGGCACGCCTGTGCACCACCACCAGCGCCCGCCACCGCCTCACCGCACGCTTCCACCTCACGGGCGACCCCGCACCGCTGCCGACCTCGCACGAGGTCGCTCTGCTGCGCATCGCCCAGTCCGCCCTCGCCAACACCGTCCGCCACGCCGACGCCACCACCGCCGACGTCGCCCTCAGCTACCTCGGCGACCACATCGCCCTCGACGTCGTCGACAACGGGCGCGGCTTCGCCCCCGGCCGTCCGCCCGCGCCCGACCCCGAAAGCGGCGGGTTCGGGCTGGCCGCCATGCGCGCCCGCACCCGAGCCCTCGGCGGCGTCCTGACCATCGAATCCGCCCCGGGCCACGGCACCGCCCTGGCCGCCCGGCTCCCCCTCACCCCGCCCACCGAGCCCGAGCCAGAGGCCCGCCCGTGACCGAATTCCCCATCCGGCTCCTCCTGGCCGACGACCACCCCGTCGTACGCGCCGGACTGCGCGCCGTGCTGGAAACCGAACCCGGCCTCGTCGTCGTGGCCGAAGCCGCCACCGCCGAGGACGCCGTCACCCGCGCCGCCGGAGGTGACATCGACGTCGTCCTCATGGACCTGCAATTCGGCAAAGGCATGGGCGGCGCCGAAGCCACCGCCCAGATCACCGCCCGCCCCGGCGCCCCCCGCGTGCTGATCGTCACCACCTACGACTCCGACGCCGACACCCTGCCCGCCATCGAGGCCGGTGCCACCGGCTATCTCCTCAAGGACGCCCCACCCGAGGACCTGGCCACCGCCGTACGCACTGCAGCGGCGGGCCGCACCACCCTGGCGCCCACCGTCGCGGACCGGCTGATGAACCGGCTGCGCGCTCCCGGCACCGCCCTGACCCGGCGCGAGACCGAAGTCCTCACCCTGGTCGCCGACGGCCTGTCCAACCAGGCCATCGGCCACCGCCTCCACCTCGCCGAAGGCACCGTCAAGTCCCACCTCGCCCGCATCTACACCAAACTCGGCGTCGACTCGCGAACCGCCGCCGTCGCCACCGCAACCGACCTCGGCCTCATCCGCCGCTGATCGGGCGCTCAGCTCCAGCCCCCCATTCGCTCGGTCCCACGCCGCCCTCCGGCCGCTCGTGTCCCACGTGCCGGTGCCGGTGCCCGGCGTGACCGTCCGGCACGGGGCCATGGTGCGGACCGGGCGGCGGGTGCGGGAGACCGACGAGGAGAAGACGCTCGGCTTGCGACGGGCCCGCGAGGTCGCACCGGGGCCGCATGCGCGCACGGACGACGAGATCCCCGCGTACGTCAGGCGGACCCTTCCCAGTCCCCGCCCACCAGGTGGGCGCCTGCCGCACGGGCATCGACGGCCGAGTGCGGATCCCCGCTCACCGACCCGGCCGTCGTCAGGGACGCGGCCAGGTCTCGGGAAGACCGTGCCCGCCATCGGCCACCAGCACCGATCCGGTGACGAACGACGCCGACTCGTGCGCCAGGAACAGCACACACGCCGCGATCTCCTCCGGGGTGCCACTGCGCCCGAAGGGACCCGCCGCGGCCGCCGCCGCCTCGAACTCCAGCTGGGAGCCGGTTGCCACATAACCGGGGGCCACGACGTTCACCGTGATGCCGTCCTTGACGACCTCAAGCGCGAGAGCCCGGGACAACCCCACCAACCCCGCCTTCGCGGCCGTGTACGTGGCCTGGCCGGGCATCGCGTTGATCGTGCCGGTGGTGGAGCCGATCGACACGATGCGTCCGTACCCGGCCGCCGTCATCGTCGGCGTAACGGCCCTGCACATCAGGAAGGCGGTCGTCAGGTTGCGGGCCAGGGCCGCCTCCCAGTCGGTCAGGGACAGGCGGGCCACGTCGTCGTCGGCGTCCCACCCCGACGCCACGGATGTCATGCCGGCGTTGTTCACGAGCACGTCGACCCGGCCCCAGCGCTCCAGAGCCGTCGCCACCAGCATGTCCGCGGCCCCGTCGACGGTGAGGTCGGCGACCACGCCGACGGCGGCCGGGCCCAGTTCCGCCGCGCGCTGGTGCACCCGCTCGGACGTCGCCCCCAGTACGACACGGGCACCCTCCTGGACGAGTGAGCGGGCCACCGCAGCACCGATCCCGTCGGCGGCGCCGGCACCGGTGACGATGGCCACCCGGTCTTGAAAACGTGTCATCTCTTACCGCCAAGGGTCGAGCAGGCTGGGGAGTCCCTGCGATGCTTGCGGCAGTGACCGTACAGGACGGCCGGCAAGGAGGGTGAGCCGCGGTGCCGGCTCGCCGCCGGGCATCGGTGAAGGTCAGGAGGCGTCATGCCCACCGTGTCCCCAGGAGGTGGGGAGTGACACACCGGCGGCTACCGACGGGTGCGTGACGAACTCGCCACCCTCGGTATCAAGATCGCCGCCTCCGCCGTCTGGGACATCCGCGAGCGGGAGGGCATCGGCCCCACTCCCGATCGGGGCACCACCACCTGGTCAGGCTTCCTGCGCTCGCAGGCCGGCCCGCCGTCCTGCTGCGGCCCCATCCCCACGGCCTTCGTGCTGGACGTGTGCCTTTCACGGTTTCGGAGCACACGTCCAGACGAAGGCCGCTTCCAAATGCGCTGGTCGCCGAACCGAGTGACCAAGTTCGACCCGCCGTTCGGCGGTGGAAGTCGAGGATCAAGCCGGGTCGGCTCGTCCGTCAAAGAGGATCAGCTGTTGGCGTTGAGGACGGGGTAGTAGCCGCTCGAGTGACCGGTGGCGGTGGGGTGGTACGACTCCCAGCTCGGGGAGATCACGAGGGAGTGCAGCCAGCCGTCGCCGGAGCACAGCTCGTGGCTCTTAAAGGCGCTGCGGACGTCACCGAAGACGAAGCCGTGCGCGGCGGCACGGTTGGCGATGACACTGTCGAGGACGTCCGCGGCCTCGTCTATCTTGGTGTGCTTGGTGTTGCTGAGACCGACGCAGAAGACGTTGAGGGTGTACATGTGCGGGTAACCCAGCACGACCACCTTGGCGTTGGGCGCCTTTGCCCGGATCGCGTTGTAGGTGGCGTCCAGACGGGCGGGGAGCGTGTTCTGAGCGTAGCTCTCGGCCTGGTTCACCCGGTTGACGCAGTCGGCGTCCGAGCCGGTCACGCAGGTGGTCATGACGTCCGCGAAGCCGGCGTCATTGCCGCCGATGGTGAGGGAGACAAGCCCGGTGGAGGAATTCAAGGGGCCGAGCTGATTGTTCGTCACATCCGTCGTGACCGCACCGGAGCAGGAAGTGTCGGCGAACGAGGACGGGGCGTGGGCTTTCTTCCACAGGTAGGGATACGCACTGAAACTGCGGTGGCAGCTGCCACTCGAACTGTCGTAGTTCCCGGCGCCGTTACCGGCTGAGTACGAGTCCCCCAGCGCAACGTACGCCGCTCCAGCGGCGTGTGCGGGACCGGTCAGCATCAGGCTGAACACGATCGCAAGACCCAGTGCGGCAAGGGTCGATGGCAATTTGACGCGTCTCACGAGACCTCCTGAGCGGCAAGGCTGGCCCTCATTTGGTACAGCAGGCAGCCAACCCAGGGAAGTGTTCATGTCAAAAATTCTTCCCGCGTAGACATCACGTTTCACACCTCGGAGACACGGGAAGCGCGAGGACTCGAGCGGAGGGACGACCGGAGGCGCCTCCCACCCGAAATCCGTTTGCTGCAAACAAACTGATCAGACGTAAGACGTGTCGGCCCCACAACCACCGGTCGAGAATCTCAGTCCGCGCGACCGGACAGCCGGGCAAAGGTCCGCTCGACCACCCACTCGTGGACACCCAGCCCGGAGCCGCGCTCGTGGCCGCGATCCGCGTAGCGGGCGATGCTCTTCGGCGTGCCGGCCGACCCGGCCACGGACCGGCGGCACGGCGTCGAGAAGAGGCGGCAGCCGGGTGACGCCGTTGCGTTTGCCACCGCTCAAGTGACGGCGAGCGGGATGCCGTTTCCGTCGGTGATCAGACGGCGTGCGGAGCCGAGTACAGATCGGCGGGAGTGGAACCGTCGTGCGCGACGATGTGGCTGCCCCCGGCCTGTCGCCGGTCGGATCCACGTCGTCGGCGTCGTTCTGCGTCTCCTGCACGGGCAGGACACCGGAACGGTCATCAACCAGACGCCGGTCGCGGAGTCCCCGGCGACCCGGAGGGTGGCGGCCTCCTGACTGCCGGTCACCGTCCGGTACAGGTACGGGTCGATGTGTGTGGCGTGCGAGGAGTGGATCCGGGACCGATACACCCCGACCTGCGGGATCTGGTGCTTCCGGCGCTCCTGGCCGACTTCACGATCGCGACCGGCTACGCGCCGCGGCCGGGTGTTCCCCTGCCCTTCCCCGTATACGCCTGCGTCGGTGACGCAGATCCCGACGTGGACGCGACGTCCGTGCGGGGACGGGCCGAGCCGGCACCCCATGGTTTCGACCTGCGGGTCCTGCCCGGCGACCACTTCTGCCTCGTGCAGCAGCGGGCCGCGCTGATCCAGGACATGAGCTCGCGGCTGAACCGGCTCCTTCACCCGTGACCGGGCGCCGCGCGCCACCCGGCCCCGCGCCACCCGGCCGCGCGCCGACCGACCACGCGCCGACCGACCACGGCGTTCGGCCGACCACGGCGTTCGGCCGACCGGCTCTGCACCAGGGCCGGCTGACGACGTAAGGCCAACTCGGCCGGGCAGCTCCCGCTGAAGGTGGTGGTGGAACTCACCGCCGCCTTCGTCCGGCTGCTGGAGTCCGGTGTCACCGAACGGGCGTCACTCCGGCTCGCCCGGGAGCGTGCGGGCAAGGACTTGCCGACGCTGCTCTGGCTGCCGGCCATCGCAGAGCTCGTCGACCGGGCGTTCACGGAAGGGCATGTCCGCGCGGGCCTACACCCTGAGGACGTCGTGGACCTGACGGAGTATCTGACACGGGGCGCAGAGGCCCACCTGCGCGCCGAACTCACGACGAAGCCCAGGAGCACGCCCGGGGCGAACGCACAAGCGGGCGCCGAACTCGTCGCGTTCACGTGCCAGTTCCCGCAGTACGGCGGAGCCGATGAAACCCGTCGCTCCGGTCACGACGACGCGCAACACGCCACTCGGCTCAGGCCGCATGGGGGCCGGCCTCCGCCGGCGTGATGCGCAACCGGCCGATGACCGACTCGTCGGCGACGCCCGGCAGCAGATACCGCCACAGCGCGGTGACCCGTTGCGGAAGGTCCTGACGACCCGTCGACATGTTGGAGAAGATCTGCGTTCCGGAGTAGGAGGCCATGAGAACAGCGGCAAATTCCCGTTCGTCGACGTCGTCACGCAGTTCCCCCCGCTGCCGGGCGACGACGAGCTGGCGCCGGAACTGCTCCGCCCATTCGAAGTACGGAGTGGCATCACGCTTGCCGAACTCCTCCTGGTCGACGGCCAGTCGGACACTGGCCCGGAAGCGGGTGTTGGTCTGCAGTTCCCTGGCCAAGTGGAAGGTGATGTCGATGAGGCGCTGCAGCCCGTCCTCGCCGTCCGGGAACCGCACGAACTCCTGCTGGCTGGCGATCACGGCCTCGGCGATGGCCTGCTTCGACTTGAAGTGGAAGTACATGCCCCCCTGCGTCACCTGCGCGCGCTCCATGATCAGACGAATGCTGGTCCCGCTGTAGCCGCACGCGTCGAAGACCTCCGCAGCGGCCTCCAGGATCGCCTCACGCGTCCGCACCGCGCGGTCCTGCCGGAGCTTTGCCATCACGCAACCACCACTCCCTCAACAAACAAAACGAACAACCCTTATTTTACTGATGTCACCGGATCTCCGACCACTCTGCACGCGAGATCCACACACGCGCGTGGCAAACCACGCACGCACAGGAGGCAGAACCAAACATGCTGGCCACACTCGCGCGCCCGGGAAGCCCTGAAACCACCTTCACGACCACGGTGGCGAAGGAGTACGTGCACAGAGCCGCACTGGCGGAAGTCTTCCTCACCGACTGGACGGAGACCGGCTCCGGCTCCTTCCACCTCTCGGCGCGATGGCCGCGCTTCCACCGCTACTACGCGGACAACGGAGACCTGTACGACACCGCGTCGCTCTGCGAAACGATCCGGCAGATCTTTCCACTCCTGTCCCACGCGGCCTACGGGTTACCCCTGGGCCACGCACTCAGCCGGAGCCACTTCCGGTACACAGCCGACTCGGAGGCCATGGCGGTCCGCGACCGGCCCGCAGAAATCGAGATGGACGTGACCTGCCACAACGTCAGGTACCAGCGATCGCATGCTCATCCCGTAAGCCGTCCGCCAGGCCGCCCACGCCTCCGTCGCAGACTCCGGTCGCTCGCCGGCCACCGCGATGGACGTCTCTTTCCATCGCTACGTCGAATTCGGCTCCCCCTGCTGGGTCCGGGCCGTCCCTCCGTCCGGCGCGGCGGACGGGGTCGGCCGCAGCGTCCAGGTCGAGGCGATACAGGCGAAGGTGCCGGTCTTCACCGCGACCGCGGACCTGCTGTTCACCTGACTCCTGCCCTGTCACAGGTACTGCCGCCGCACGTCCTGTCCGCGGTCGACGGCCGGCCGACGCACGGATCACCGCCAGAGGCAAGTTGTGCCTGCCTGGGCTTCAGCCCGGCAGGCACAACTCGCGGTCTCGCCCAGTCACCTCGGCGAGATGCGCGACGGTCTCCCCGGACCTGAGGCCCTGGGCAGTCAGGGAGAGGACGACCTCCTCCAGGCCGCCGGTGCGGCGGTCGTACTCGGCAGCAGCGCGGGACGGAAGGTGCCCAGCCGCTCCCGGCACCTGCACCGTCACCGTGCCGACCTCCGTCATCACCCTCTTGGGCCGGTGGCCGTCGCGGGCGCTGCTCCTTGATCGGCCGGACAGCTCCTAGTAGTACACGATGTCCCAGTGGGCGGGGATACCCGAGTGGCTGGCTTCGTCGCAGTAGAGGTCGCCTGATGCGGACTTCCACATCGGGAATCCATCGTCGCGGAGGCCGACGTACTGGAAGGTGCTCTTGATGTAGTTGTCGAGGGCGGGACTGGGCTGGAGGTCGATCTTGTAGCCGTTGGAGTGGCTGTACTTGCCGTCCTCCCCGTGGCCGACCTCGGTGCCGCCGACGACGGTGAGGCTCGCGACGCCGCTGGCCTTCTTGAGGTCGATCACCCCCTCGACCGTGCCGCTGAGGATCCCCTCGTACGAGACGCAGCTCGGGTTCTTCTTGTCGGTGCAGCCGCCGGGGGATGCGGCCGTGATGCCGTTGGGGATCAGCCGCGCCTCCGCCTGGGTCTGGGACAACGGCGTGCCGGAAGCCGAAGCGACCCCGGCGGTGAACAGCAGAGCGGCCCCGATCCCGGTGACAGTGGCTGCCAGCTGGGGCAGTACGCGCATGGTGCCTCCTGAAGGCTGGGTGTCTGACGCCGACCGTGCGTCACGGAGGGGATCTACCACCACAGAGGGTCAGATTCGATCCGCCGTCAGAGGGTCGTGATCCAGGTTCCGGATCAATCCCCGTGCGGCACCGACGGGTCTTCACCGGTCTGCGCCGCCCACTGGGCGGTCACTCGGCCAGGAGGACGCGCTTGCGTAGCAGGGGCACACCCGAGCGGCCGGACATCTCCGCTTCAGCATCTTGATCCGGTCCACCTGCCCCTGCACCGCCCCGAGCCAAGCGGCAAGGTCCACCCCGCCCGCACCGCCCGCAGATCCTCCCGATCCCGTTCACGAACGAGAACAGCTCGGGCAGGTTGTCGCCCTTCACACTGTCCGTCCAGGCTGCGAGCTCCTGGTCGCCGCCGGGGTAGCAGCCGAGGTCCAAGAATCCGAGGACGCCCTCCGCCGCGGTGCGCAGGACGATGCGCGACGCGGGGATACCGAACTGGGGGTCGGTCATGGTGAGGGCGGCTGCGTGGTCGAGTAGCTCGTCACGCATCGCCTGCAGCTCTCCATCGGAGTAGCAGCCGTACCGCATCCTGTGCCAGCGGCGACAGGCTCGCCGCTCGATGCCCTCCAGCGCCTGCGCGATCCGCTGCTCACTCACGGCATGGCGGGCAACCTCCTCGATCTCCTTGCGCGTCATCCTGGCAGCCACTACTGGCACCACAGGTTTCCGCCCCTGACGACGCCCGGGGTGACCGCCGGCCTGCCGGTGGCTGCGACGAGCGCTCCCGTGCGGCGGGCAATCCGGCTGGAGGCCGGCCCCGGCACGACCGCCCCAGCCCCCTCCGCCGACCCGTGCGAGGTGTTGCTCTGCGCGCCGGCGGTACCGCCGTCCGCCAGCCCCCAGCGGTGCGGCCCAATCCCTTGCACCCTGACACGCTCCGAGGGCAGGAGGCGAGGCGACGGTGTCGCGCCCCGCGCAGTCCCGACCGGGCCGTGCGCACCGAATTTTGAAACACGCTTTACGCGACGCACGCAACT
Organism: Streptomyces caeni; assembly: GCF_042678285.1. NCBI lineage: Bacteria > Bacillati > Actinomycetota > Actinomycetes > Kitasatosporales > Streptomycetaceae > Streptomyces > Streptomyces caeni. The sequence continues at coordinate 26,626 of NZ_JBHUDX010000011.1, read as the reverse complement.
GCGGCCCCCGCCCTCCTTGTCTGACAGGAAGGCGGGGCCCGTCAGGGCCGAAGAGCGAGAGAGCGGGGCACCTCGTGGGACGGCGCAAGGGCGGCATAGAGATCGCACTCGTCATGGGTGCGGTGCTGGTGGGCGCGAGTGCTTGCGGTGGGGGCGGCGGTGACAAGGCAAGCGGGGACGACACAAAGGCGTCGGGCAAGCCGGGTGCGAGCGCCTCTCCGTCACCGACGAAGCCCGCGGGCCCGCCGATGCTGCTGGAGACGATCACCCCGCAGACGGGAACCACGGTCGGCGTCGCCATGCCCATCTCGGTGGTCTTCACAAACCCGGTGGCGGCAGAGGCACGGGCCATGGTGGAGAAGCACATGAGGGTGAGTGCCTCGCAGCCGGTGGTCGGCGCCTGGCACTGGTTCGGCGACAAGCGCGCCGACTGGCGACCGAAGTCGTACTGGCCCTCCGGCACGAAGGTGAAGATCGAAGCTGACATGGAGGGTGTCAGCAACGGCAACGGACGCTACGGCGTGCGCAGCTACACGCACACCTTCACGATCGGCGACGACGTGCGCGCGGATGTCTCGGTGAGCGGCCACACCATGAAGGTGACCCGGAACGGCAAGAGGGTGCGCACCCTGTCGATCAATGCGGGCAGCGCCCAGTATCCGACGTGGAACGGCACGATGGCAGTCATCGACAAGCAGGAGAAGGTCCACATGACCTCCTGCAGCGTAGGCATCAGCTGCGACAAGGGCAGCCCCAATTACTACGACCTGACGCTGCCTTGGGACGTTCACCTGACCCAGTCCGGCACGTACGTGCACTACTCGACCGGCGACCCCTATCCGGGCAGCGGCAGCGCCCGCGGCTCCCACGGTTGCGTCCACCTGTCCATGTCGGACGCGAAATGGTTCTACCGCCAGGTCAAGCAGGGCGACCCCGTCACCATCACCGGCTCACCCCGTGCCAAGGCCCCGGCCGACAACGGCTACGCCGACTTCAACCTGGGATGGGACCAGTGGCTCGCGGGCAGCGCGTCCGGGAAAGGGACGACCGCGACGCTGTGATGCGCTGCGGTGACGGCGCAAGGCAGCACTCGACAATGCCTGCCACGAGACCGCCGCTGCCTTCTGGGGCCAGCCCGGACCGCCGGCCGCCCTGCTCGGATCCGGCGATGGCGGTGTCCACCGAGGCCGGGCCTGCGGCAGCCACGGCGACCGGCAGCGTTCCCGGCCTGCTCTCCGCCGTTGCCGTACGACATCGCGGTGCCTTCTCCGCGGTCGGCCGGTCTCCACCTCCTGACGGTCGCCCAGCTCCTGGCCTCCTGCCTCCTGCCTCCTGGCCTCCTGCCTCCTGCCTCCTGCCTCCTGCCTCCTGCCTCCTGCCTCCTGGCTCCTGGCTCCTGGCTCCTGGCTCCTGGCTCCTGGCTCCTGGCTCCTGGCTCCTGGCCGGCGGTTTCACACTTCGCGCCCCCTACGTCGACGTAAGCGTCGGCGCGGGTGACCCCGGCCCCAGGCGCACAGGGCGTGTCGCTGACGCGGGAACATCGAAGCGCCGCCCGCCCTGACGACGCGCCTGGGTGTCTTCCGCTCGCGCACCGCATTTCGCCGGTGGCCCACTCCCGTTCTGCGAACGGTGAACCGACATCGCGTTCAGCAGCGCAGGCCGACAATGTCCCAGCCGCGGCGCGCTGCCTCCGTGACCGCCTCTCCCCAAGCCACACCCATCACGCCAGCGTATGACGCGGCGCGAAGAGCGATCGCCCGAAGCGCCTGTATGGACGAAGGACACCCGGACGGTGCTGCCCGGCCCCACGACGGCCCGTGGCCTGATGTCCCAGACGCCAGCCGTGCAACGTGTCCGCACGACCCTGACCCTGCATGGCCACTCCGGTGGCATTACCCGAGTCGCCCGGCCCGGCGCCCACCGCGGCTGCCGCCGCCGAGTACGCGCGGTCGCACACGCCCCGGCTACGGGGCCTCACCTGGCTGGTGTGGCGGCAGAACCGCACCCTGTTCTGGATCGGCCTCGCGGCCGCCCTGGCTGTGGCCGCCTACGCCGCTGTCCGGCATCAGCAAGCCGTGGCCGCCATCGACCGACAGCAGCTTGACGCCTGCCGCGGCAAGGCCCGGACGTCCCAGGACTGTTTCAAGGAGATCCTCCGCTTCGGCGCCGGCCATCAGCGCCCGATGCGCTTCCCGCTGCGGGTGATGGCCGCCCTCCCCCTGGTCTTCGGCCTGTTCCTCGGAAGCCCCCAACTCGCCCAGGAACTCGAGTCCGGCACCTACCGGACCGTCTGCTCCCAGTCGGTTTCCCGGATGCGCTGGGTCGCGGGCAAGCTTGCCGTTCCTCTGGTGCTGACCGTGGCGATCAGCGGAACCCTCGCCCTCGCCATGACCTGGTGGTGGCACCCGGTCGCTGACGTGATGGGCGGGCAGTTCCCCTGGTACGGCTGGTACCCGTTCAACGGCGTCGGTCCCGTGATCGTCGGCCAGTCCGTGCTGATGCCGCTGGTCGGCTTCACGGGCGGGCTTCTGCTGCGACGGACCGTCGCGGCCATGGGCACGACCCTGGCCGTCGGCGCCCTCGTACCCCTCGGCCTGGACCGGATCCGCAGACATCTCCTTCTCACGGTCACGGTGAGCGCCCAGCACACCACGGCCATCCCCGGCCCTGCGGACGCCTGGGTGGTGGCCGACGGCCCCCTCTCCCCATCAGGGGCCCGCGTCTCGGACATGCCGAGCTGCTACTCGGCCCGCGACTACGACGGCTGTATGGCGGAGCACGGGCGCAGCGGACACTGGGCCGAGGTCCACCCCGCGTCGCATCTGTGGCCGCTGCAGTGGGCCGAGACCGGGCTGTGTCTGCTGCTCGCCTGCGCGCTCGCCGTCCTGTGCGTCTCGCGGGTGCGCCGGAGACTGGCCTGACACCGGTCGGTTCAGATACGAGCGTGGACGCGGCGGCCCACCTGCCCGGGGTGTCGGCACGGCTGGATGCCGCCGGGGTGCTCGCCCGGCGTGACCGTGTGATCAACGGGCTGGACGACGCCTCCCAGGTGAGGTGGGCGCTGGACACCGGCATCGACGTGGTGCGCGGCCACGGGCGGCCGGCCGGTGAACGCACGGTCGTGGTGACCCGGCCGGACGGTTCGGCCAGGACGCTGGCGGCCGGACACGCCGTCGTCGTCGACACCGGGTCCTGCCCGGCCGTACCGGATGTTCCGGGCCTGCGCGCCGCGCTGCCGTGGACTTCACGCGATGTGACGACGATGAGCGAAGCGCCGCGCCGCGCCGGGTCGTTGTCGTGGGCGGTGGCGTGGTCGCCTGCGAGGCTGCCGCCTGGCTGCACGGGCTGGGTGCCGAGGTGACGGTCGTCCACCGCGGGGAGCAACTGCCGGCCCGGAACGAGCCGTTCGCGGGGGAGCTCGTCGGCGAGGGGCTGCGGGAGAGCGGCGTGCGGCTGCGCCTCGGGCGCCGCCTGTCCCGGGTACAGCGGCCCGACGCCCGTGGCACGGGCCAGGGCCGTGTGCATAAAGGCGAGGTGAGAGTGACCTCGACGACGGCACCGTCCTCGTGGCCGACGGGGTGGTCGCGGAGGCACGGGGGTCCAGGCTCGGCGACCACCGTCCCGTCCGTCTTCTCGACCGCCACACGGCCGGGCGTGAAGGGAGTGCGCTGGTCGGGTGCGCCGAACGATCGGGCCGATGCGGCACGCCGCACATGCGTCACGTCCTCCCAAGCGTCCCTCCGCCAAGAGGACGGGAGCACCCGCCACGCCCACGCCCGCTCCCGTGGCCAGCGAGACGAGCCACGCGCGCCGCCGGCCGCGGGGGCGCCGACGCGGGAGCCTGGCTCCGGTCCTCAGCCGCCGGAGTCCTGCTCGGGCACCATGTCGATAGCGCCGCAGGGGCACTCGGCCGCACACAGCCCGCATCCCTTGCAGTAGTCCAGGTCGATCGCGAAGCCCTTGCCGGGGCCCAGCTTGGTGATGGCGTTGTCGGGGCAGACGCCGTAGCAGTTGTCGCACTCGAAGCAGTTGCCGCAGGACATGCAGCGCCTGGCTTCGAAGAGGGCGGTGGACTCGTTCAGTCCCTGCACCACCTCGTCGAACGTCGATACGCGCCGGGCCACCGAGAGCTGTGGCCGGACGGTGGCCGGGGCGTCGGAGTAGTACCAGGTGTTGAGTCGGTCGAAGCCGGCGGGATCGTGCTTGGGTCCGGGCTCGTACGCCGTGTTGCGCAGGTAGGCGTCGATGTGCCGTGCGGCCTTCTTGCCGTGTCCGACGGCCACGGTGACGGTGCGCTCCGCGGCCACCATGTCGCCCCCGGCGAAGATGCCCTGATGCCCCGTCATCAGACCATCGGCGACCCGGACCATGCCGTGCTCGACGGTCAGGTCCGGCACCTGGTCCAGGAGGGACAGGTCGGACTCCTGACCGAGCGCGAGCACCACCGTGTCGGCGTCCAGTTCCTCGAACTCGCCCGTCGGCTGCGGAAATCCGGATTCATCGAGCCGCATCCGCTCGATGGTGATCCGGCCGCCGTCGGCATGCTTGATCGTGGACAGCCACTTCATCCGCACGCCCTCCTCCAGCGCCTCCGTCACCTCGACGTCGTGGGCGGGCATGCGGTCCCGGGTGCGCCGATAGACCACGACGGCATCGGTGGCGCCGAGCCTGCGGGCCGTGCGGGCGGCGTCCATGGCGGTGTTGCCGCCGCCGTAGACCGCGACCCTGCGGCCGAGCAGCGGTGGGCTTCCGCCCTCCATGCTGCCGAGCAGCGCGACCGCGTCGAGGATGCGGGCGCTGTCGCCCGCCGGGATGTAGGAACGTCGGCCGATGCCCGCACCCACCGCCAGGAAGACGGCGTCGAAGCCGCCGTCCCGCTGTGCGGCGAGCACGTCGTCCACCCGGGCGCCCGTCTCCAGCGTGACGCCCAGGGCGAGGATGTGGTCCGTCTCCGCGTCCAGGACCTCGCGCGGCAGCCGGTAACGCGGAATGCCGTAGCGCATCATGCCGCCGGGCCGCTCCTGGGCCTCACGGATCGTGACCTCGTGGCCGAGCAGCCGCAGATGGTACGCCGCCGACAGGCCGGCCGGACCGGAGCCGACGACCAGGACGCGCTTGCCCGAGGACACCGGCGGTGCCGCCACGGTCCAGCCCCGCTTGATCGCTTCGTCCCCGAGGAACCGCTCGACGGCGTTGATGCCCACGGCGTTGTCGACCTGCACACGGTTGCAGGCCGTCTCGCACGGGTGGTAGCAGACCCTGCCCATCACCGCCGGCAGCGGGTTGTCCCGCATCAACTGCCGCCAGGCCGACTCGTAGTCGCCGCCCTCCGCGTGGTAGAGCCACTGCTGGATGTTCTCGCCGGCCGGGCACGCCTGATTGCACGGCGGTATCCGGTCGACGTACACGGGACGCTCGGTGCGCCAGGCGCCGGTCCGGTTGGCCAGGCTGGAGCCGACGTCCAGGGTGATCGCGAACGGTTTGTCCTTCACGACGGAGCCTCCTCGTACGCCCCCGGCCTTTGGCCGGGAGGTTTCCCAAGCAGCCCGAAGCGGGCGATGTTGCGGTCGGCGGCACGCTGGATGCGGGCGATGACATCGGCGCGCGGCTCGGGTTCGAAGAGGTGCGCGTAGCGCTTCTGCGGACGCAGGTACTCCTCGACCGGCACCCGCCGCCGGATCGGCGTGACGTCGGTCACTTCACCGTCGACGGCCTCGAACACCGGGAAGAGGCCGCTCTGTTCGGCCAGTCGCGCGATGCGCACCGTGTCGCAGGACGCCGTCCCCCAGCCGAGTGGGCAGGGCACCAGCACGTGCAGGTAGCGGGCGCCGCGCATCCCCATCGCCCGGTGCACCTTCGCTTCCAGGTCGCGCAGCCCGGCGACGGTGGCCGTGGCGACGTACGGGATCTCGTGCGCCATCGCGATCAGCGGCAGGCTCTTGCCCTGCCCGAACGGGGCGCCCGGCTCCTCGCCGACGGCCTGCGTGGTGGCCGTTCGGGCGGTCGGAGGAGTGGCCCCGGAACGCTGTACACCGGTGTTCATATACGCCTCGTTGTCATAACAGACGTACAGCACGTCGTCGTTGCGTTCGAACATGCCGGACAGACAGCCGAGCCCGATGTCGACGGTGCCGCCGTCGCCCCCCTGCCCGACTACCCGGACGTCCGTGCGGCCCTTGACACGCAGTGCTGCCGCGACTCCCGCTGCGACGGCGGGCGCGTTCCCGAACAGCGAGTGCAGCCAGGGGAGTTGCCAGGAGGTCTCCGGATACGGGGTGGAGAACACCTCTAGGCAGCCGGTGGCGTTGACCGCTATCACCCTGCCGCCCGCGGCCCGCTGCGCCGCGTCCAGGACGTAGCGGGCGCCGAGCGCCTCGCCGCAGCCCTGGCAGGCGCGGTGGCCGGAGGTCAGCGCGTTGGCCCGCCCCGGGTCGGCCTGGTCGGACTGCAGTTCCGGTCCCAGCAGCCGGTTTCCGGCGGCGAAGCTGCCGACCTGGTAGAACTTGACCTGCTGCCCGGCACTCATCGGTTGCTCCCCATGTCGCGCAGCATGTTCTCCGCGGACGGCCCGGACCGCCGGTTCTGCGCCATCCTCGCCAACTCCCGCTCCACCAGGTCGGTGTTCAGGTCCAGGAACGTCAACTGCCCGAGGCGCCCGGCGATCGCGTCGCCGAACAGCCGGTGGAGCGACGCCTTGGTGATCGCCCGGCCGCCGAGCCCGGCGACCACGGTGTGCCCGTCGAGTTGGATGCCGGACAGCGCGGTGCGTACGTTCGCCGAGACGATCCCGCCGATGCCGACCGCGAGGGCGCGCTCCAGGACGACGATCCGGCGCGCGCCGCCGAGGGCGGCCCGTACCTCCTCCAGCGGGAACGGCCGGAACGACGTGATCCCCAGGGCCCCGATCCGCACCCCGCCTTCGCGCATCTCATCGACGACGTCGCACACCGTGCCCAGCACCGAGCCCAGCGCCACGACGACCGTCTCGGCGTCCTCGCAGGCGTACGGGTGCACCAGCCCGCCCGAGTCACGCCCGAAGACCTGCTGGAACTCCCTGGCGATGCGCGGAATTGCCTCCAGCGCCTGCGTCTGCTTGGCGTGCGCCAGATAGCGCACCTCGGTGAAGGCGTCCGGGCCGACCATCGCGCCGATCGACACCGGCTCGCCGGGGTCGAGGACCTGGCGGGGCTCGTACGGCGGCAGGAACGCGTCGACCTGCGCCTGCTCCGGCACCTCGACGCGCTCCCAGGCGTGGGTGAGGACGAAGCCGTCCATGCACACCATCACCGGCAGCGACACTTCCTCGGCCAGCCGGAACGCCTGAGGATGCAGGTCTGCGGCCTCCTGGTTGTCGCGGGCGTACAGCTGGATCCAGCCCGAGTCGCGCTGCGACATGGTGTCGCTGTGGTCGTTCCAGATGTTGATGGGTGCGCCGATGGCCCGGTTGGCGACCGTCATGACGATGGGCAGGCCGAGCCCGGAGGCGTTGTAGAGGGCCTCCACCATGTAGAGCAGGCCCTGGCTGGCGGTCGCCGTGTAGGCGCGGGCGCCCGCCGCCGAGGCTCCTATGCACATCGACATCGCGGCGAACTCCGACTCGACGTTGACGTACTCGCACGGGTCCAGCGCGCCGGACTTCACCAGGCGGCTGAGCTCCTCGACGATGTGTGTCTGCGGTGAGATGGGATAGGCGGCGATCACCTCGGGTCGGCAGTACGCCACCGTCTCGGCGACCGCGCGCGAGCCCTCAGTCTGCTTGAGCACGGGCGAACTCCTTCAGCTGGGCGCCGACGTGGTCGTACGCCTCCCGGGCTGCCGCGGCGTTGGCGGATCCCAGTCCGCCGGGGAAGCGCTCCCGGATCGCGGCGGTGAGCGAGTCGAGGGCCACGCACCCCGTGAGCGCGGCGAGGCCGCCCAGCAGGACGGCGTTCGGCACCGGCCGCCCGACATGGCGCAGGGCGAGGGCGGTGGCGGGCACGGTGAGGGCGCGGCCGCGTGGCGCGATCGCTGCGATCCCCAACGCCTCTATTAATCTCGGTGAGTTGATCAGCACGGCTCCACCGGGCCGCAGGCCTTCAAAGACGTTCACCTGATGCAGCAGCGTCGCGTCCTGGACCACCAGGGCGTCCGGCACGGTGACGGGCTCACGCACTCGGATGGGCCGGTCGTCGATGCGGCAGAACGCCACGACCGGAGCCCCGGTGCGCTCCGAGCCGAAGCTCGGGAAGGCCTGCGCATGGCGACCCTCCAGAAACGCCGCCACCGACAACAGTTCCGCTGCCGTGACGGCGCCCTGGCCTCCGCGGCCGTGGATGCGTACCTGGAACACAGTGCTCTCCTCCCGGGTGTCTCCAAGTACCGTCCTACCGCCTGGACTGATGCCCTCCGCAGAGGCCGAACGGCCCATGGGGAGAGCCTGGGGACCCCAATACAGGTCCCCGCGGGGACCGCTGCCGTGGCGGCCACGTCCGCCGCCTGCCGCCCGCGCAGGTCGCGGCCCATCACTGCGTAGGCCCGGCAGTGGTGCCGAACCGCCGAACCCGCGCCAGGCCCGACTCGACAGCCGTGGCAGGCGGTTTGCGCTGCCGAGAAGTGTCGCGGTCGTCGCCTGTCCTCACCGCACTGGCCGGAAACGAGGCGCTCGCGGTCAACGCGCTGCGCGCCGGGGTCTGACACCGTCGCCGCCATATCCCGAAGGGGCTGCCCGTCGAGTTGCCCCTGCCGCGCCGCACGTCTGGTCCGGTGACACGGCCGGCGAGGTCCTCGGCCCGCGACGTGCGACGGGATTCATGCAACCTCGCTTTCCACGGAGGGCCGACCGGCCTCCTTCCTGCTCCGGACAGCCCATAGGGCCGTGCTGCCTTCCGCTGGACGCTCAACGTGCCGAGAAGTCTGCAGGAGAGCCGCGGTGACGCACCACGCGGCAGACGACGCCGCGCTCACCGTCCGGAGGCTGCGCGGCGGCGCCCTGGCCGGACGCCCGCTGTGGCTGTTCAGCAGCGGACCGCTCGACACCTCGGCCTCGGAGCGGGACATCCCGCCCGTGCCCGCGGTTCGGCGGGCCATGTTCCTGACCGACCCTGGCGGCAAAGAGATGGTCATCGCGTGCGGGGCGGCGGTGTTCAACGCCCGGGTCGCCATGCGGCATCTGGGGTTCCGGCCCGTCGTCGACCTGCTGCCCGAACCCGGAGACCCCGCGTTCCTGGCCCGGGTGGGCTACGGCGCCTTCGATGCCCCCACCCGCGACGGGGAGTTCATGGCGCGCGCCATACCGCGCCGGCACACCCATCGCGGTCCCTTCGCGTCCGGTCCGCTTCCGGCGGAACTGCTCGAAGCTCCGGGCGGCCACGCCCGTGCCGAGGGCGCCGTTGTTCAGGTCGTCGGCCATCCGGAGCATCTGGCAACGCTCGCGAGGCTCGTGCGCAGGGCGGAGAACATGCACCGCCACAACCCCTGGCACGCCACCGGGCTGGCGCGGTGCGTCGGGCGGGGCGGTGTGCCGGTCACGGCTGCCCGTCAGTACCCGGACCGCACCCTCCTCGCCGGCCGGGCCTGTCTCGGCCCGCCCCGCCGGCACGCCGACCATGCTCGCAAGGGCCGCGCCGGGACGGGCACCGTCGTCGTGCTGTCCACACCGTCCGACAGCCGGTTGGACCGGTCGCGCACCGGGCAGGCGCTCCGGCGTGTTCTGCTGTGCGCGGCCGCACGCGGCGTCATGGCGGCTTTCCACACCCAGCCGCTGGAACTTCCCGCAGTGCGTGCCGAGTTACGGAAGAGGCTCACCCAGGGCCGATTCCCGCAGATCGTCCAGCGCCTCGGCCGCACACCGCAGAGGTACCGCACCCCGCGGCGTCCCCCGTCCGAGGTGCTGATCCGCGGCGACACAACCGTCCACAGCTGACGTTGCGGCAGCGCGACATCGGCTGTGGACCGTTCAGGCACCGCGAACCCCGGCCGGTGACGTTCAGGGACGCCGATGAGGCCGAATCGGTCTCCCCGGCGGTCAGCAGATGCGCGGCAGTTGCTCGCCCAACGGCATGTCCACCACGCGCCGCGCCCCGACCAGCGTGCGCAGGGTCACCCGGCCGGCCGGCCCGTCCGGCAGGACGTCACCGATCCGGACCGCGTCCCGCCCCTCGGGCACCGAGCGCATCGCGGCGAGCGCATCGTCGGCCGCCGACGGGGCGATGAAGGCGACCAGGCAGCCCTCGTTGGCGACGATCAGGGGATCGAGGCCGAGCAGGTCGCAGGCGGCGGCGACGGCCTCCGGTACGGGCAGCGTGTGTTCGTCGATCTCGACGGCGACGGACGAGTCGCGGGCGATCTCGCCCAGGGCGGCGGCGAGTCCCCCGCGGGTGGGGTCGCGCAGCGTGTGGACGTGCTCGCCGAGCGGCGCCAGGGCGCCGACCAGGCGGTGCAGGGGGCGGGTGTCGGAGGCGATGTCGGCCTCGAAGCCCAGGCCCTCGCGGGTGGAGAGCACGGTGGTGCCGTGCAGCCCGATCGGGCCGGACAGCAGCACCGCGTCGCCGGGACGGGCCAGCGCGGCGGAAGGGTGCAGCGAGCCGTGCCGCTGCCCGATGCCGGTGGTGTTGATGAACAGCTTGTCGGCGGCGCCCCGGCCCACGACTTTGGTGTCCCCGGTGATCACAGGAACGCGGACGGCCTGGGCGGCCTTGCCCAGCGAGCCCAGAACGGAGCGCAGTTCGGCGAGCGGGAGCCCCTCCTCCACGATGAGGGAGACGGACAGGGCTAGGGGCCGGGCGCCCCGCATGGCGAGGTCGTTGACCGTGCCGTGCACGGCGAGGGAGCCGATGTCCCCGCCGGGGAAGAACAGGGGGCTCACCACGAAGCTGTCGGTGCTGATGACCAGCTCCCGGTAGCCCGGCAGCAGGGCCGCGTCCTCCAGCGGGCCGGAGGCTCGGTTGAAAGCGGGCAGCACCAGGGTGTCGAGGAGTTCGGCGGTCAGCCGGCCGCCTGCGCCGTGACCGATCAGGACGACGTCGTCCTCATGGTGGGGAGTCGGGCATGTGCGGGTCATGACGGTGACACTTCCTTCGTGCGGCCGGCCGAGTGGAAAGCGGCGCAGGTCCCCTCGGTGGACACCATGGGGGCGCCGAGCGGATGGCGGGGAGTGCAGCGCGTGCCGTAGGCCGCGCAGTCGGTGGGCAGCCGGGCCCCGGTCAGGATGGCGCCGGCGATGCACTCCGGGTCCTCGGCCGGGCGCAGATCGCCGACGGCGAAGCGGCGCGAGGCGTCGAACCTCGCGTAGGGCTCGGCGAGTTCGAGCCCGCCGGCGGGCAGCACGCCCATGCCGCGCCAGGCCCGGTCGGTGACGTGGAAGACCTCGTCCACCGCCTCCTGCGCTCGCTGGTTCCCCAGGCGGCGCACCGCCCGCACGTACTGGTTCTCCACCGCGTACCGGCCCTGCTCCAGCTGGCTCACCGCCATGAGGATGCCCTCCAGCAGGTCGAGCGGCTCGAAGCCGGTGACCACGATCGGCACGCGGTACCGGGCGGCGATCGGCTCGTACTCGCGCCACCCCATCACCGCGCAGACATGCCCAGCCGCGAGGAATGCCTGCACCTCGCAGTCGGGGTCGTCGAGCAGCGCGGTCATCGCGGGTGGTACGAGGACGTGGCTGACCAGCATCGAGAAGTTCGTGAGCCCCAGGCGGACGGCATGCAGCACCGCCATGGCGTTGGCGGGCGCGGTGGTCTCGAACCCGACCGCCAGGAACACCACCTCGTGGTCCGGTTGCCCGGCGGCCAGTCGGACGGCGTCCATCGGCGTGTAGACGACGCGTACGTCCGCTCCGCGCGCCCGCAGCGACAGCAGATCGGTGTCCGAGCCCGGCACGCGCAGCATGTCGCCGAAACTCGTGAAGATCACCCCGGGCCGGGCGGCGATGGCCATGGCCCGGTCCAGCGTCTCCAGCGGGGTGACGCATACCGGGCAGCCCGGGCCGTGGATCATACGGATGCCGGCGGGCAGCAGTTCGTCGATGCCCTGCCGCACCAGGGTGTGGGTCTGGCCGCCGCACACCTCCATGATCCGCCAGGGCCGCGTGGCTGTGCGGCGCAGTTCGTCGAGGAGGTGCCGGGCCAGCGCCTGATCGCGGTACTCGTCCAGGTACTTCATCGGTGCCTCGGATCGAGCCTGATGTCGGTGATCCCCTCCACCGCCCGCATGGCCCGCGCGAGGTCGGGCACGCGTGTGCGATCCGACAGGATGTCACCGAGGGTGACCACGCCCCCCAGCAGGCCGGTCCCGTCCGCGAGGAGCAGCCGTTTGACGTGTCGGCGCGCCATGACGCGGGCTGCCTCGGCGAGCGCGGCGTCCGCGTGCACGGTCATGGCCGGGCTGCCCATCAGTTCGCCCGCCGTCAGCGCGCTCGCCTTGCCGCGCTCCGCGGGCTGGCCCGCGTAGTCGTCGGCGTAGCCGGCGTAGCCGGCGTCCCGGAACTCCTCCTTGGGCAGCAGATCCACCTCGGGCACCACCCCGATGACCCGTCCCTCGCCCTCGGGGACCGGCAGGGCGCTGACCTTCCACCGGCCGATGAGCTGGACGGTCTCCTTGACCGGGGCCTCGCGGCCGACGGTGACGACGGTGTGCGTCATCACATCGCCCACGGTGCACGGAGGTTCAGGCATCGCAGCCTCCCGTGGTGTTGCCGACCGAGGTGTCTCCCGAGGTGCGGACGACCGTCAGGTCGAGGAAATGGGTGGAACAGGAGATGCACGGGTCGTGGTTGCGGATCGCCCGCTCGCACAGGGACGCCAACTCTTCGTCGTCCGGGTTGTGATCGCCGATGGCGCGCTGGGCCAAGCGCCTGAGGTCGTCCTCGATCGCGCCCTGGTTCTGCGCGGTGGGCGGCACCAGCAGGGCGCCGGTGACGATGCCGTCGGCGTCGATCGCGTAGCGGTGGTAGAGCAGCCCGCGCGGCGCCTCGGTGGCACCGTGCCCGACGCCGGCAACCGGCGGCACCTCGGTGTACGGGCGCGCGGGCGGCTCGTACGCGTCGATGATGCGCAGCGCCTCATCGACGGCGTACACGGTTTCCACCGCCCGCACCAGGATGGACCTGTACGGATTGCGGCACACGGCCCCGTCGCGCGGATCGCCCAGCCCGGCCTCGACCGCTGCCTGCAGTGCCACCGGCGACAGCAGCCGGCCGCTGATCGCGAACCGGGCCAGCGAGCCGGTGAGGTGCAGGCGCCCGTCGAGCCGGGAGTGCAGCGCGGTGGAGTGCGCCACATGGGTCTCGGCGACGTGGTCGGTGAAGTCATGCACCGGGAAGGAACTGGTGGAGCCGCCGGCCCACAGAACGCTGGGCGTGCCGCTCTCGATGGCGTACGTGCCGGAGGCGGCCAGCGCCAGCAGGGCGGCGTCGGTGTGCGCGTCGGGGAACTCGAAGCCGGACACCCAGCGCACGGTCGCCCATGCGTCGTCCAAGGCCCGCTTCAGCTCTCCGGCCAGCGGCTGGAGTTCCTCGCGGGTCGGCGCCCGGTGGAAACCGCCGAGCCGCACGTTCACCGGGTGGATGGCCCGGCCGCCGAGCAGCTCCATCAGGGAGTTACCCGCCTTCTTCAGCCTGAGACCCCGCTCCACCTCGGCCCGGTGCGTGCGCGCCAGCTCGATCGCGCTCGCCCGGCCGAGGAAGTCCGGCGCGTGCAGCAGATAGATGTGCAGGGCATGGCTCTCGATCCACTCGCCGCAGTACAGCAGTCTGCGCAGGTCCCGGATCACCGGATCGACCTGCACCCCGAAGGCGTCCTCGATCGCCGCGCAGGCACTCATCTGGTACGCCACCGGGCAGATCCCGCACACCCGGGCCGTGATGTCCGGTGGCTCGGTGTACGAACGGCCACGCAGGAACGCCTCGAAGAAGCGCGGCGGTTCGTAGATGTTCAGCTGTGCCTCGGTGACCGTGCCGTCGTGGACGTGCAGGCGCAGGGCGCCCTCGCCCTCGACCCGGGTGAGCGAGCCGACGTGCAACACACGGGATCCGCGGTGCGTCACTTGCCCAACTCCTTGTCGAAAGCGGCAGCGTTGAAGGTGTGCAGGAACCGGTCCATGGCGTCCTCGTCGAGTCCGTCGCGGCGCAGCAGCGGGATCAGTGCGGGCAGGTTCGCCGACCCGGACGGTCCGAAGCAGCCGAAGCAGCCTCGCCCGTACGCCGGGCACAGCGCCCCGCATCCGGCGTGCGTGACCGGGCCCAGGCAGGGCGTGCCGTGGGTGACGGTGACGCAGACCGCGCCGCGCCGCTTGCACTCGAAGCACACGCTGTGGTCCGGCACGTCCGGTTTGCGGCCGGCCAGGAACGCGCTGATCACCTCGATCAGCTGCCGCCGGTCGATGGGGCAGCCCCGCAGCTCGAAGTCGACATCCACATGGGCCGACACGGGGGTGGAGGTGGCGAGCGTGGAGACGTACTCGGGACGGGCGTACACCGTACGGCGGTACTCGTCGACGTCCGCGAAGTTCCGCAGGGCCTGGATGCCGCCGGCGGTCGCGCACGCACCGATCGTCACCAAGTGGCGGGAGGCGGCACGGATCGCGCGGATCCGCTCGGCGTCCTCGGCCGTGGTGACCGAGCCCTCCACCAGGGACAGGTCGTACGGTCCGGGCGCCACCGCACTGGACGCCTCGAGGAAGTGCGCGATCTCCACCTCGCCCGCCAGTGCCAGGAGTTCGTCCTCGCAGTCCAGCAGGGTGAGCTGGCAGCCGTCGCAGGAGGCAAGCTTGAACACGGCGAGTGTCGGCGCCATCACAACTCCCTTACGCACAACAGGGGTTCGGCGCGGTCCCAGCCGACGACCGGCCCGTCCCGGCACACCAGCAGGGGACCGAGCTGGCAGTGACCGCAGTGCCCGGTCGCGCAGCGCATGTTCCGCTCCAGCGAGACCCGGATCCGCTCCGGGGCCACTCCCCTGCGGGCGAGATCGCGGCCGGTGGCACGGATCATGGGCTCGGGGCCGCAGACGAAGGCACAGGCGTCGCCCGGCTCGAAGGGTGCCCGGTCGAGGAGCCGGGTCACCACGCCGACATCCCCGTCCCAGCCGGCGTCCGGCCAGTCGACGGTCAGCCCGGTGTACGCCGTCCGCCACAGCCCGATCTCGTCGCGGGCGATCAGGCCGCCCGGAGTGCGCGCTCCGGCGAGCACACTGAACCGGCCGAACGCCTCCGGCTCGGCGAGCACGCGCAGGATCAGCGGCCGCAGCGGGGCCAGTCCGATGCCGCCGGCCACCACCACGACGTCCCGGCCTCTGGCCCGCTCCAGCTCCCAGCTCGTGCCGTACGGGCCGCGCAGCCCGACGACATCGCCGGCCCGAGCCGCGCACAGGCCCTCGGACACCGCGCCCACACTGCGGATCGTGTGGGCCAGACCGCCCGTGGCCTGGACGGAGCTCACCGAGAGGGGGATCTCGCCGCGGCCGAAGCAGTGCACCATCGCGAACTGCCCCGGCGCGAAGTCCGCCAGCGCCTGAGCCACCGGTTCGAGCCGCAGCGTGACCGACTCCTCGGTCTCCCGCCGGCGGTCGACGACGAGGTGCGGAACCGGTACCGCGGTCATCGCGCACCGCCGCCCGGGTGGGCGCCGTACAGGTCGGCCAGCCGGGCGCGGGCCGCGTACAGCCGGTGGGACAGCACCCGGCCGGCCCAGCGGCCTGTCGCCCGGCCGAACCCGGCGTCGTCGTCGCACATCGCACGCACGGCGACGGCGTCGAACTCGTACGCCCGCACCGGGGTCGTCGCCTCGGCGCCCAGTTGCCACACGTACGGTTCGAACAGCCAGGACCGGCCCACGAGATCGCCCGGGCCGAGGGTCTCGATCACTGGCGCGGGATGGCCGGGGACGTACATGTCAAGAGCGACCCTGCCATCGCGGACGACCCAGAAGCGGTCCGCTCGGCCGCCCTCGTCAAAGAGCCGGGCGCCCGGCCTGAATGCGACTTCGCGGGCTGTGCGCATGAGCCGGTCCCGGTGCTCGGGTGGCAGGGCGTGAGTCATGCGCAGCGTGATCGAGGGGGTCATCGCTCCGTCTCCGTCTCGAGTTCGGTGCGCAACGCGGCGACTTCCTCGGTGATGTCGATGCCGACAGGGCACCAGGCGATGCACCGCCCGCAGCCGACGCAACCGGAGCTGCCGAACTGCTCGTGCCAGGTGGAGAGTTTGTGGGTGAGCCACTGCCGGTAGCGGGCCCGCCCCGAGGAGCGGACCGGTCCTTCGTGCAGATGCGAGAAGTCCAGGTCGAAGCAGGAGTCCCAACGCTGCCACCGTTCGGTGTGGTCACCGGTGAGGTCGGTGGCCTCCTCGGTGGTCACGCAGAAGCAGGTGGGGCAGACCATCGTGCAGTTGCCGCAGGTCAGGCAGCGAGCGGCGACATCGTCCCAGCGTTCGGCGTCCAGGCTCGCCCCCATCAGCTGCCGCAGGTCGACCGCGGGCAACGCCCTGCCCATGCGGTCGCGGGCGGCATCCACCGAGGCGCGGGCCCCGATCCGTGTCGCCGTGTCGGCGACACGGTGCGGCACGTCCTCGAGCAGCCGGGCACCCTCCTCGCTGCCGACACGCACCAGGAACCGGTGACCGTCCCCGTCCACCACCTCCGTCAGCGCCAGGTCGTACCCGGGGCCGACCGCGGGCCCGCCGCCCGCCGACACGCAGAAGCAGGTCGCGCCGGGCTCGGTGCACTCCGCGGCGATCAGCAGGGCACGGCTCCTGCGCGCGCCGTAGCGGGTGTCCTCATACCGCCCGCCGGTCAGCACTTGGTCCTGGACCGCGATGGCCCGCAGGTCGCAGGGCCGGACGCCCAGGAAGGCATACGAAGGCGGCTCGGGCTCGTCCGCGGTGAAGGAGATGTCGCCCTGCGGCGACCGGTCGGCACTCCACAGCCGTTCGCGAGCCGGATGCAGGAAAGACTTCCAGGACTGCGGGCCTGCGCTGTGCGCGAAGGCGGCCCCGTCCTCGCGCGGGAGGAGCCGGTAGCGTCCGGCGTCGGCCTCGGCACCCCAGCCGTAGGGCAGTTGAGCCGCCGACGACAACTCGGCCAGCACGACCGCCCCGTCACGGACCGTCGGCCCGACCACGGTCCGGCCCTGCGCCAGAAGCACGGACACCAGGGCGTCCAGACCGTCCCGGTCGAGTACGACGGCGGTTCCGGTGGCGGTCATGACGGTCCTCTCTGTCCGAAGTGCCCGGCGGGTTTGAGGTGTTGAAGGTGCTCCGTGTTCCTCCACTCCAGCGTTCAGCCCCGCAGGGGTCTGCGACAGGGACTGACCGGCCCTACCCGCCGGGCCGACCGGTTCCAGGGGGCGGCCTGCTTACCCGGGGAGGGGCCGGCCCCGCAGATGCGCGGGGCTGACACCATGCGGCTCCGCCGCGTGGTCGCGCCCAGCCGCAGACGGCCTGCACCATGAAGGACGGCGTTTGAGGGGCGGCCCTCTCAGCGGAGCGTCACGGCAGCGGTTCGCCCAGCTCTCCCTCGACCGCCCCCGCCATGGCCCGCAGCACCTCCAGGGTGCGGCGCGCCTCCTCCTCGTCGACCTGGCTGATCGCGAAGCCGACGTGCACGACGACGTACGACCCGACGTCCGCCTCCGGTGTGCAGCTCAGGCAGACCTCGCGCCGTACTCCGCCGAAGTCGACGGTGGCCATGCGCAGTCCGGCTTCGTCGTGGATCTCCACCACCCGGCCCGGGATGCCCAGGCACATGCGAACTCACTCCTCCCCGGCCAGGCGTGCGGCCGCGACCGCCGCCTGGCCGTAGCTGATGCCGCCGTCCCCGACCGGGACCTGGCCGCCGACCAGCACCCGCAGCCCCTGAGCGTGCAGTCGGCGCTTCACCTCGGTCGTCAACCGCCGATTGACAAAGCAGCCGCCGCCCAGGCACACCGTGCGCGGCGCGCCGTCCGCCACGGCCCGAGCGGCCAGGTCCGCGGTGACGATCGCCAGCGTCAGGTGGAAGGCCGCGGCCAGCCGGGCCACCGGCTCCCCGCCCAGCCGTCGCTGCAGCAGGTCGGTCAGGGTCGACGCGGGGTCGTACACCCACAGGCCGTCCACACGCACGACACGGTGGGCGAGGGGCACCGCGTGCTCGTCGCCCGCCGCCGCTTCGAGCAGGACGGCCGCCTCACCCTCGTAGCCGGCTGTGTCGGCGAGCCCGAGCAGGGAGGCGACCGTGTCGAAGAGCCGTCCGGCGCTGGACGCCCGTGGGCAGTTGACGTCCTGGGCGATCATGGCGCGCACGGCGGCGACCTCGGCCGCATCGAGCCGGTCGGTGAAGACACGGGTGAGCCACGGGTACGGGCGTGGGGACCCGAGCGGCTCG
Organism: Streptomyces caeni; assembly: GCF_042678285.1. Classification (NCBI taxonomy): domain Bacteria; kingdom Bacillati; phylum Actinomycetota; class Actinomycetes; order Kitasatosporales; family Streptomycetaceae; genus Streptomyces; species Streptomyces caeni. The sequence continues at coordinate 8,298 of NZ_JBHUDX010000011.1, read as the reverse complement.
CCGCCGAGCAGATACCCGAGAGCCGTGCGGGACGGATGGCGTACCGCCGCTTCGCCGCCAGGCAGGGGCGCGGTCGCGAACCTGCCGGCGCGGCGGTAGCCGCTCAGTGTGGCGACCAGGATCTCGCCGCCCCACAGGGTGCCGTCGTCGCCGAGCCCCAGCCCGTCGTAGGCGATGCCGAGGAACGCTCCGCGCACCCCGTGCTCGGCCGCGCAGGCGACCACGTGCGCGTGGTGGTGCTGCACCGCGACGCGGCGCAGCGGCTGCGCCTCGGCCCACTGCGTGGACAGGTAGCCAGGGTGCAGATCGTGGGCGAGGATCCGCGGCTCGATGCCGGTGAGGTGCTTCAGGTGCTCGTACGACGCCTGGAACGCCTCGTAGGCGGCCAGGTCGGCCAGGTCGCCGGTGTGCGGCCCGAGGTGGGCGCTGCCGTCGGCTGCCAGTGTGAACGTGTGCTTCAGATGGGCACCGATCCCGGCGACCGGCTCCCGTACGGCAAGCGGCAGCGGCGCGGGGGCCAGGCCGCGGGCCCGGCGGATCGTGATCCGGGTCCGCCCGGCGAACTGGACCACCGAGTCGTCGTAGCGGGAGAGGATCTGCCGGTCGTGGGTGAGGAAGCCGTCCGCGACGCCGGCCAGGGCACGGCGCGCCTCCACGTCGTGAATGGCGATGGGCTCGTCGCTCAGGTTGCCGCTGGTGACCACGAGCGGCCGGGCCAGCGCGTCGAGGAGCAGATGGTGCAGCCCTGTGGTGGGCAGGAACAGGCCGACGCGGGTGAGCCCGGGGTGCACCTCGTACGCGAGTCGGGACATGCCGCGGCACCAACGGGCGAGCAGCACCACAGGCCGCTCCGGGGAGGTCAGGGCCTGCATTTCGGTGGCACCGATCTGCGCCAGCCGGGATGCCGTGCCCAGGTCGGGGACCATCACGGCGAATGGTTTCGCCGGGCGGTGCTTGCGGCTGCGCAGCTCTGCCACGGCCCGCGGGTCGCCTGCATCGCAGATGAGCTGATAGCCGCCGAGGCCCTTCAACGCGACGATCCCGCCCGTCTCCACGGTCTTGACCGCCGCCCGCAGCGCCTCCTCGCCACGCAGGTCTTCCCACGCCAACTGCGGTCCGCAGACCGGGCAGGCGACGGGTTCGGCGTGGAAACGCCGGTCGGCCGGGTCGGCGTACTCGGCCGCGCACTCCGCGCACAGCGGGAAGCGCCGCATCGTCGTGCGGACCCGGTCGTAAGGCAGGTCCTCGATGATCGTGGCGCGCGGCCCGCAGTCCGTGCAGTTGATGAACGGGTAGCGGTAGCGCCGGTCCCCGGGGTCGAACAGCTCACGCAGGCAGGATTCGCAGATCGCCGCGTCGGGGGGGACCTCGCGCGGGGCGGTGCCGGCTTGCGCGGGCGGGCTGTGCCGTACGTGGAAGCCCCGGCCGTGGGCCGGCGAATCCCGTGTGCTCTCGGTCAGCCGGACACGGCGCACCCGGGCGAGCGCCGGTGCTTCGGCCCGCAGCCGGGCGGCGAACTCCTCGATCGTGCCGATCGGTCCCGCGACCTCACCCTCCACATGGCCGTTGACATTGGCCACCCAGCCGTCCAGACCGAGCTTGGCCGCGGTGCGGTAGACGAACGGCCGGAAGCCGACTCCCTGGACGATGCCGTCCACGTGGAAGGTCCGCATGGTCATGCCGGCCTCCCGGACACCCTGTTCCGGAAGCGGGTGATCTCGTCCTCGACGGCGGAGACGAGCGGCTCGACGACCGCCTCGACGGCGGGGGAAAGGCCGGCACCGAAATCCGTCTCGGCGCCCTCGACGGCGTACACGACCAGACGCTCGGGCAACAGTCCGAGGAGCCGGGCGAGTTCCACGGCCTCGCCGAGGCCCAGCCCGTGCGAGCTGGTGGCCGACGGCTGTGCAAGGCACTCGGCCTCGATCTCAAGGCGGTGCACACGCCCCGGAGTCCCCGGATGCGCGTGCGCGGCGTCCACGACCACGGCGAGCGCCGCACCCTGCCACAGGCCGATCAGCCGCCCCGGGTCGCCGTCACAGGCGGCCAGTACCGTTCCCGGCGGCAGCGGCCGTGTCTCAGCCCGTTCCCGCAACCGGGCGACAACACTCCAGCCCACACCGTCGTCGCGCCGGAAGTCGTTCCCGACGCCAACCACGGCGATCCGCTCACCCACCCTCATGCATCCCAACCTGCGCTGCCGGACCCCGGCTCCACAGGGGCCGAACGGCCCTGGCGCGAGGGCCGCCCCTCCTCACCGTCCGTGACTCGGCCGGATGTTCACTGACACGGCGGCTGTGCGCCTGTCGGGTCGGGGACGGGACGCCGTGCATCCTTGCGAACGTGGGTCTTCCCGTCCCCGCCCGCCGAACCCGCCGTGCGAGTTGGCCCCGCAACGGGCTCTCCACGTGTCTTGCCCAGCGATCAGCCGTGGCTGGCTGCCGATTCGATGGTCCACGGAGTCGGAATCCTCGCTGCTGGACCGCACGTTGATGTGCAACCAGAGCCACCTTCTGCACACGCTCCGCGAGTTCGGCACCTGCTACAACTGCCACCGGCCGTACCGAACCCTGGGACAGGCCTCGCCGCTACGCCCACTACCCACACCGATCAACATGCCAGAACAGACCGGACACCTTGAGGTCCACCGACGAGACCGGCTCGGCGGAGCCCTGCACGAGTGCCAACATGCCTCCTGAGCAGGCCGGATGACTTATCGGCACCCGCAGCTGTGGTCACGCAGTTCCCCAAGGCATGGCGGGCTCAGTCAGCATCGAATGGTTCGTCACTCCACCTGAACCAAGCACGACCGTCACTGATGTGCAGAAGAAACTCCGCGACCGGACCTGACGGGGCCACCAGCGACAAGGTGTCCGCGATCCGGTCGTAGGAGTCGTCGAACCGCTCGTACTCCTCCGCCTCCATCAGAGCCAGCGACTCGTCGAACCACGGCTTCACCTCTCCGAACGTCGGCGTTGGAACGAAGCGACCGTTCAGCCATGGAAAGTCGGCCTCGTCGATCACGATCTCGCCGAGCAGTTCCTCCTGCCGCATCAGTCGCCAGACTTCGCCCTCGAAACCCATCCCGCCGGCTCTCCGTCCATGTCTTGGTGCCGCCGGGCAGCCTCTCACGTGGCAAGGACAACGAGGCAGGAGCGCCGGCGAGCTGCTGGCCAGCCGTATCGGCGACATCGCCGAGCTGACCCTTGTGCCCGAGCACACCCGCTCCCACGGCTCCGTGCAGCTTGACCACCACACCGACGGTGTCCGTCAAAGCGGAACAAGCTCAGCTTGCAGAGCTGCTTGTCGAAGGCCGGCGGGCGCCCGCCTCGGCTGCCGCATCGGAGCCGGTTGCGGACCTGGCCGGCCCGCTCAGGGATGGTGTGGCCGATGCCGTGCCGTCGCAGCCAGGTGCGGATGGCCCCGGCAGCGTGCTGGTGGGCGCGGACGACGGTGGAGTCGACCGATACCAGCCAGTCGATGTCCCCAGCCGTGTCGGCGTGCGCCTGGGCGGCCCGGAGCATGCGCTCGAAGGTGCCTTCCAGAGCCCACCGGCGAAAGCGGGTGTGCAGCGTGGCCCACGGGCCGTACCACTCCGGCGCGTCCCGCCAGGCCCTCCCGGTGCGGAACTTCCACACGATCCCGTTGAGCACCTTGCGGTCGCCCTGCCGCTTCCGGCCGCGCAGCGACACCGGCAGCAGCGGCCGAACGAACTCCCACTCGGCATCGGACAGTTCATGGCGATGTATCACACGACCGTGATCCATCACTCCATGTCCAGGGCGAGGCGCCACTTCTCGCGGTGTGTGACATCCGCCGGGATGCGGGAGAGCGCCCGGCGGTCGGTGTCCGCCGCCCACTCCCGGGGCAGGAACAGGCGCCATTGCAGCGGACACGACGCGGTGTCGGTCGCGGCATGGACGCTGACCGCGACCTGGCAGTTGGCCCGTTTTCCCAGGGCTCCGCAGTACTGCGGAGCCACCCCGGCCGACATCCGGCCGTCCTTGGGCACCGACACGTCGTCGATCACCCAGGTCACCGGAGCGATCAGCGGCAGCATCCGTTCGCAGACCCGGCGCTGTACCGGCCCCGGATCCCAGGTGGACTGGTTCACGAACTGCTGCAGGTTTCGCTCGTTGCCGTCCGGTGATCGCGAGGCCATCGCCTGGATCGGCTTCCGGCGGCCGTCCAGCATCAGCCCGCGCAGGCAGCAGTCGCCCTCGGCCCGCTGGTCCTTTCGCGGCACCGAAGCGAACACATCCGCCACGAACAGCGCCAACTTCACCCGAACACGGTTTACTTCAAGTGCATGCGCTCAACCCAACATGCTCCCGAACAGGCTCAACCGGAAGACCTAACGGAGTCCTACCAGGGGGTGTTTCGAAAGTCCTGTGCGGTGCCCGCGGTGTCCGGTGCGTGCTCTCGGCGTGCCGGACGAAGGCCCTCGTACTGGACGTACTCGGGGTTTCGGCCGGTGCGGCGAGTGGGGGTGCCCCCTGCTCGAAGAGCCTGGGGGAGCGCGCCGGGCGCCGTGGGTGCTGTGCGGGACTTTCGAAACACCCCCTAGGGTGCCCGTGGCTGGACGGTCTCGCGTCCACGGTCAGGTACAGCACGGCGTCCGGGTTGTCCGGGCATGGTACGAGAGGCCGAAGCGGCCATGGGCGTCACTGCGTGTGCGGGCCGGCAAACGAGCGCCGGCACCGGGGTAATCCCCGGCCTGAAGCAGCGTCACCTCGGCAGCGACGATGGGCCGACTGCCACTGCGCACGGCACCGCGCTGCATCAGCGTGTCGTGTCGGGCCGACGATCCACCGGTGGTTTCTGGATTACGAGGCCCCCACCACGAGGGAGGCCATAAGGGCGGTGACCAGAGCGGCTCTGCGACGACGTGCAAGAACTCCATATCTCGGGCAGGAACAGGGCGGCCGCCGGGCGTTCCGTCGGCAGAGTCTCGGCGCCTTGGCTATGGGGTTCACGGTTTCAGTGAAGCGGCACGGACGCGACCCATGCCGCCGTCGCATGGCGTCGCTGCCACCCTTTCAGGTGACCGAACAGGACCGGACGACCCTGGCGGCCACACGCGGTGGCGGCCGACGACGTTCTGGACAGCGCGTCCGAGGCCGGCAAAGTCCCCGTTCCGGGGAGCTGGCGGCGGGTGTGCCGACAAGTACCCTGCTCCCGTCACGGACGACGGGCACGGCTGGAATGGCCCGGTGCGACGCTCAGCCGCCGACCACTCCGGCGTCGATGCGCTGACCACGCGACGCGTCCACCACGACGGGGATGCCGTCCGGGATACGTCCCTCGAGCCGGTCGAGCAGAAACTTCACCGGCGGGAGGTCTCCGGGGCTGCGGACGTGGACGTGCATCGTCCGGGAAGTCGCGTCGACGCTCGTGACGGACGCGCCCGGCACGTCGGCGAGCCACTGCTCAGCCGCGTCCTTGGTCCGGCCGGTCCACGTGTTGAGCAGGAGCGTGATCACGGTGTTGGCCGTCAGCGGAATGAACACAAGTGCGAACAGCAGGATCATGGCGGCATATGCCCTTCGGGCGGGCCGTCCGGCTGCCTTGTCGGCCTCCACGCCGTAGCCGAGCGAGGCGAAGACCACCATGCCCCCGAAGACCAGGGCGAAGAGGTTCGACACGAACAGCACCAGCGCGCCCAGTGCCAGCCATCCCGACATCTGTCCAAGACATACTCCGGCCACCGCCAGGGGCGGGACGAGAGAGATGGCGATCGCGACTCCGGGCAGCACGGCGGCGACGTCCCGGCGGGCCAGCGCCACCGCGCCGGCGAAGCCGGTCGCCAGGGCGGCGATCAGGTCCATCAGGCCCGGCGACGTCCGCGACGAGATCTGGCTGTTGGACAGCAGGTCGTAGTCACTGGGGAGGACCACCGACATGGCCATCCCGACTGCGGTCACCAGCAGGCACGCGAGGAGGACGACCTTGGCCGATCCGGTGCGGCGGCGCTTCACCGATCCCAGGGCGATGCCCATGATGGGCGTGGAAAGCGGCGCGATGATCATCGCGCCGATCACGGTGGCCGTCGAGTCCGTGAGTACGCCGCCGGACGCGATGACCGACGACAGCGTCAGCATGGTCCAGAAGGCCGAACGCTTGGACGTGGTGTCCCCAAACGACAGATCCAGATCCTGGGTCAGTTCGTCCAGCGAGCGGCGCTGGGAGGCCGGCAGGACACGGGCGCGGACTTTGCCGATCATGTCCCCAAACAACCACGATCAGTCCGGTTTCGGCATGCAGGACACAGGCATGCGCCTGCGCGAGTCCGTCTCCGGCCCGGGGGCCAGTGAAGGATCTTCTCCTTGACCCGCCGGGATTCGGCGTCGGTGAGGCTTCCGTCGTCGAACGCCTTGAGAGGGCGTTTGATGCGACCGATGCGCTACTTATATTCCGGTAGGTTCCTCGCCAGGTTGGCACAGTCTCGTCCGTCATGCGCTTGGCGAGGTTGTCGATCGAAGCGAGACGGATCATGGCTTCGGAGCTGGCGGCGAGTGTCTCGTAGTCGCGGGCAAGGCGTCTGCGCATCATGATCCAGCCGACACTCCGCTCCACCACCCAACACCTTTTCAAGACGTGAAAGCCGCGAGTTCCTGGGTTTTTGTCGACGACTTCGACATCGATCCCGAGTTTCGCTCCGTGTTCGACGACGGCCTTCTTGAAGCCGGTGTACACCCAGCTCTTGGCGATGGTTGGACACGTCTCCTTTGCCTGGTCGAGGAGGCGTATCCCCAAGGCACACTCTCGGAGAGGCTGGCGGCGGTGACGGTCACGGCGAGGATCAGGCCGATCGTGTCGGTGAGGATGCCGCGCCTCCGGCCCACGATCTTCTTCGCAGCATCGCTTCCCTGGCTGGTCACGGGCACGTTGGTGGAGGTCTTGACGCTCTGGGTGTCGATGACGGAGGCCGTCGGTTCGGGTTTCCGGCCTTCCTTCATGCGGGCCAGGGCGGTGAGGTCGCAATTGAGCTGGGCGAAGATACCTTCGTCGCGCCAGGCGGCGTAGTAGAAGTAGACGGTGCCGTGGCCGGGGAAGTCGCGTGGGAGGTGCTTCCAGGGAATTCCGGTGCGGTTGAGATAGAGGATCGCGTTGATCACGTCGCGCAGGTCGACTTTCGCCGGCTGGCCGGTGGGGCAACCCTCGAGGCGGGCATTCCGCCATGCTGTCAACGTCGGTTCGATCAGAGCCCATCGGCCGTCGGACAGGTCGCTGGGACACGGCTTTCGGTCACCCATGACACAGCCTGAGCATGAGCATGCCGGAACCGCTCGCTCCGTTGGCAGCCGGAAGGTTCTGTCATATCTCTACGTCAGACGGGCTTCCGGACCCAGAAGCGGATGAGACGGGTGGCGAGGCTTCCGCCCTGCCGGGTGATGTTCTTCGCATATCGGGCTATCCGCGATGATGTGAGGCGCTCGCACAAGGTGTGTACCGGCCTTGACCTGCACAAACGCCCTCTGATTCTGACGTGCAGACGCTTGAAGCACCGGATGCGCATGTGCCCGTACTTGTCGAGACCGTGCTCGGTCTCGTGCAGGGGATCTCCCCATGTGTCCGGGGCGTGGAACTCGAATCTGCTGCCATGGCGTCGGGGCCGGCCGCCTTTGGGGCCCACGCCGCCGTTCGCGGGCGGGTCGCGGTAGAGGACGCGGTCGCCACGCATGCGTACGCACACCTCTACCGGCAGGTCGGCGAGCTGGTGGGCGAGGTAGGGGCCGTCGTATCCGCAGTCGGCCACGATCCGGATCGGCTCGTCGCCCTCTCGCCACCGTCCCAGGGCCACGAGCCTGGTGACGACCTCACGCAGCTGGTGGGCGGTGCACTGCTGAATCTGGTCGCCGGGGCGCAGGCGGCGTGCCTCGAGTGGAGCGGTCCAGGAGGTGGGTCCGCTGGACAGGGCGGCGATGACCGAGTACGCCCAGCCGGGGATCATCTCGTGAGTGCCCTCGGCGCGTCCGTAGGTGTGGCAGAAGGTGCGCTGGTTGCTGGCGTTCGCGTTGAGCTTGTTCCGTTTTGACGGACACCGTCGGTGTGGTGGTCAAGCCGCGAGGGCGGCCTCACAGTCGGCGGGTGTGCGATAGCCGAGGCTGCTGTGCAGTCGCTGCAAGTTGTACCAGCTCTCGACCAGCTCGGTCCGCAGGTGGTCGGCGGTGGCCCAGCCGACGACGCGGCGGGAGGCGATGTCGATGACGGTGGCCAGGTAGAGCCGGCCTTCCTCGGAGGGGTGAAGTAGGCCGCCGACGAGGTGCCCGTGGTTCGGGTCCTTTTCCGACGGCC
>NZ_JBHUDX010000010.1:79177-103923 GCF_042678285.1 Streptomyces caeni | reverse complement strand
GCGCGGTACGTACGCCGCCGACGGCGCGATTCGTACGCCGCCGACGGCGCGGTACGGCTCCCGGCGAACGCGATACGGCTCCCGACGGCGCCGTACACCCCCAGAGCGCCGTGGAACATCCGGCGCACGCGCAGGCGTCCCACGGCGCAGGGTCCCGGTTGAGGTCCAGGACCTGCTTGGCGCCCTCCATGACGGCGACGGCGGCCGGATCGCGCACGTCGGACCGCAGAGACGCGGTCACCCCTGTGGGCGTGCCGCGCAGCAGCGCCTCCGCGTGGGCAGCCACGACGGGAGCCGTTGTCGCGGTGGACGACGCGAGCGCCGTCGAGGTACCCGTGCAGGCGGGCCGGGTAGGACTTGCCGATGCCGATGGCCACGGCGTCCCGGGCGGGTTCCTGCCCGGCCATGAGGAACTCCGTGCCCTGTGGGGGAAGAGGAATCAGTGCTCAAGTGAATGCCAAGTTAGGGCGTGTGGATATCAACGTGCGTGCGGGGCACGCGAACACGGGAGTCAGGAGAGCAGGAAGTCCGCCTCCCCGGCCTTGGCCCCTTCGATGAACGCGGTCATCTCGGCGGAGGTGTAGATCAGCGCGGGCCCGTCCGGGTCGGTGGACTGGCGGACGGCTATCCGGCCGTCGGCGAGCTTCATCGCCTCCAGGCAGTTGCCGCCGTTGCCTCCGCTCCACGGCTTGTGCCAGCCGTCGCTGCCCAGTTCGCGGGCGGGCATGCCGTTGTAGACGCGCCTGCGCGGCGTGATGCGTTCCATTCACAGCTCCTTGCGGAGATCCCCGAGGATCTCCTTCGTGCGTTGTGCCGTAGCGGCCTGGGCCGCCATGCGGTCCATGACCTCGAGGTGGGTCCCCACCTCGGCGCGCGCGTCCAGGTAGACGGCACCGGTCAGGTACTCGCTGTAGACCATGTCCGGCAGTTCTGACATGGCAAATCGGAACAGTACGAAGGGCCCGTAGGTGCCGGGGTGCGGGCCCGAGGAGAACTCGAGCACCTGCAGCGTCACATGGGGCAGCTTCGTGATCTCCAGCAGCCTGTCGACCTGGACGCGCATGACCTCCGGGCCGACGACCGGACGGCGCAGCGCGGTCTCGTCCATCACGGCCCAGATGTGGGGAGCGTCGTCACGCGTGAGCAGCTCCTGGCGCTGCATGCGCAACGCCACGTGGCGTTCGATGTCCTCGGGGTTCACCTGCCCGATGGCGCCCGACCTCAGGACACCCCGGGCATACTCCTCGGTCTGCATGATGCCGGGCACGAAGTGGGGCTCGTACTGGCGGATGAGCCTGGCCGCGCCCTCCAGGCTGACGTACATCGAGAACCAGCCCGGCAGGATGTCGTGGAACCGCTGCCACCAGCCCGGTTTGTTGGCCTCCTCGGCCAGCCGGACGAATGCGTCGGCCTCCTCGTCGCTCACCCCGTACGCCTTGAGCAGCAGTTGCAGATACGGGATCTTGAGACCGACCTCCGCGGTCTCCATGCGGCGGACGGTGGCGGGGGCGACACGCAGGATGGCCGCGGCCTCCTCCCGCTTGAGGCCCGCGCGCTCGCGCAGGTCCAACAGGCGTCGCCCCAGGACCACCTGACCCACCGTCGGCGCCGATCGCGGCTCGCTCATCTCACACCTCCTCCCGTCCTCCGGTGTTCCGGCGCCCCGCACGACACCGCGCCCGGCCCTCTTCGCGCCGCCTCCGCGCCCGGGTTCGCCCGCGATCCACAAGGCCCTTGGGCGGGCGCGGGGCCTCACAGCCTGTACTTGAAACCTTAACTGCCGTCGTCCGGCGCATTGTTGCGAGCAGTGTGCCACGGCCCTTCACTGCGTCACACCGCACTCTGCAATTTTCAGAGTGGCCCTTGCCAAGTGTCCACGCCGGGGAGATAGTGGCAGGCGTGATTCCGTCCGCGCCGTTAGGAACAGACGCCGCCGCGAACCGGTTCGGGCCGGTCCGCGCCCCAGGGTTGCGCCCCGGCGCGGCCGCCGAGCGTCGGTTCCGCTTCGAACTGGCCGCGCACCCGGGCTCCGTCGCACGGGCCCGCCGGCTGACGCGTGCCCGGCTCTCCGGCTGGGAGGTGTGCGAAGACACGTGCGACACGGCCGCCTTGGTGGTGTCCGAACTGGTCACCAACGCAATCGTGCACACCGCCGGGGAGTTCGTGGTCTGCGAACTGCACGACGAAGACGACCTGGTGCGCATAGCCGTACGCGACGAGGGCTGCGCTCCGGGCGAGCCGCACCCCGCCCCGCAGCGCCCCGAGGAGGAGCACGGAAGGGGACTGCTTCTCGTCTCGGCCCTGTGCCGGGCCTGGGGGGCCCAGGAGGCGGGCCCCGGGCTCGTGGTCTGGGCCGAGCTGGCCCGGGAGGCCGAGCAGCCGGCGTCCGGCGAACGGCCTCGCGCCGCGCAGCCGTCCCGGGACCTGTCGTGTTCCGGCGACAGGTCCCGGGCGACCGAGGACACCGCCGCGCGGTCCGACCTCGGCTGGAGCGCGAAGAAGCCGCCGGCGGACGGAGGCGCCCGCTCCGACCTGGGCTGGAGCGCCAAGAAACCCCCGGCGGACAACCGGGGTTCCGGGGCCGAGGCGCCCCGCGGAACGGGGACCGCATGGGTATGAGGGGTACGCAGGCCACAGGACCCGGGACCGCGCAGGTCCTGACCCTGGACTCGCTGGTCCGCCTCCAGCGGGCACAGCGGACGTCCGCGACGGTGTCCAGGCGCCTCCCCCTGCCCGAGGACATGGCCGTTCCGCTCGGCTTCGACGCGGTGGCCGTGCCCGCCCGCTACGGCCCCCTGCTGCTGCCCCGGCTGCCGCGGGTGGGGTGCGTGTACGCCGACCCGGCCGACTGGTGGTGGATCGTGCCGTCGGACTCCGATGTCGCGCTGGAATGGCCGGCGCCCGCGCGGTACGCCGCGGGAGCGCTCGTGCCGCACGCGCCGGGCACCCCCGGGCTCATCCACCGGCCGGACGGCACCGTTCCCTACACCCCGCCCATCCCCCTCTATCTGGCGCTGTGCGGCATCACGGGCACGACGCCGGCGTGGTCGCGTCCGCTCAGCGCGTGACGGTATGGCCGTCCGGCCGCCGCGTATGAGGCGCGTGCGCCCACGGCCTCCCCCGGCCGAAGACCGCCGGTCGCACCGAAACTCCGTTGCCGGGGCGGGTGACGGGCTGTCTTCCGGGGGAGACCTCGTTCGTCCGCACTCGGGGAGGCCATGCGTGGCCAGCAAGTCCGGCGCGAAGAAGTCCGGCAAGAAGAATGGCAGCGGCTGGGTATCGCGCGGGCCGCCTACCGGCGCGGACAGATCCTGATCGTGGACGAGCCCACGGCGGCCCTCGACGCCCGGGCCGAGTTGGAGGTCTGCGAGAAGATCCGGGCGCTGGCGGACCCGGGCCAGACGGTGACCTCATCACGCACCGGCCGGCGTCGGTGCGCCACGCCGACCTGGTGCACCTCCTGGAGCAGGGGCGCCTCGTCGAGTCCGGCGCCCCGGACGACCTGCTCGCGTCGGGCGGCGGGTACGCGGAGCTGTACGCGCTGCAGGCGGAGCGGTTCGCGGCGAAGGTCCCCTCCTGCGAGGCCGGCTGAGGCCGGCTGAGCTGAGGGACGACGTCACTCGGCGGCGTCGGCTCCCCGGACGATCACCAGGAACGCGTCAGTCGCGAGGTCCATGACGACCTCCGCGGGCTGCCCCTCCAGGCGGCGCGCCTGCGCGTACTCCTCCGCCGGCCACGAGCCGCGCGGCCCGCCGGCGGGAAAGCGCGCCAGCACCGTTCGCCCGTTCACCCCTGTACCTCCTTGTGGCCTCGCTCCCGGTCAGTCGGCCGGGTCCGGATCGGCTCGTGGAGTCAAACGCCTTCTCCGGGGTGAACGGCTCGTGCCGTGACGGTACTGAGACGCATTCGACACCGCGTGTACGACTGCCGGACGGCCTGCCACGGTCGTGTGAAGGCCCTGAGACCCTCCTCCCGGGCGACCGCTCGGCGACGGGCGGGCCGTCAGCCGGAGGACCCGATGCCGTGGTGGATCAGATCGAGGGTGCGGCGGATGACGTCGGCCGGCCGGGCGCCCTGCTCGACGGCGCCCATGGCGGCCTGGAGGAGGCCGCCGATCAGCCGCGCGGTCAGCTCGGGGTCCACCCGGTCCCGCTCGGCGATCGCGGCCAGCAAGGGGGCGGCGTGCTGCTGGTGCAGTTCGTGGACCCGGTTGCGGCACTCGGGGGGCAGGTCGGCGTGCATCAGGGCGGTGGCCGGGCGGTGCATCCCCGACGCGGCGAGGTGCAGTTCGGCGGTGATGTAGGCGTCGATGCGCGCGAGGGGCCCCTCGACCCCGTCGAGGGCCTTGCCGACGGCGGCGTCCGCCTCGGTGAAGGAGTCCTCGACGATGGCGGCGATGAGCGCGGCGCCGGACGGGAAGTACTGGTAGAAGCTGGAACGGGCCAGGCCCGCCCGGGCGCCGACCGCCGCCGGTGTGACGCCGGCGGCGCCCTGTTCGACGAGGATGTCGACGGCGGCCCGGACCAGCGCGGCGCGTTGCTGGGCGCGGTGCTCGGCAACGGTGGCGGCGCTGATCTTGGGCATCGTGCGGCAGCTCCTCGCGGCTGGGAACGGTTCAGCTCAGACGGCCGTCGCGGAGGGTCAGGACCCGGTCGGCCGCATCCATTATCTCGGTGTCGTGGGTGACCATGACCGTCGCGGTGTTGTGGGCGCGGGTCTGCTCGGCGAGCAGGTCGACGACGTCCCTGGCGCGGGCACGGTCGAGGGCGGAGGTCGGCTCGTCGACGAGCAGGACGTCCGGAGCCGGCATCAGGGCGCGGGCCAGCCCCACGCGCTGGCGCTCGCCTCCGGAGAGCTGGTGCGGACGGTGGCTGGCGCGTTCGGCCATCCCCACCGCGGTCAGGAGTTCGTCCGCCCGCGCGCGGGCGGCCGCGCCGAGGCGCCCGCCCAGATGCGCCGGGAGCAGCAGCTGCTCGCGGGCGGTGAGCGAGGCGAGGAGGTTGGCGTGCTGGAAGACGTACCCGATGTGGCGGCGCCGGTGGGCGGTGCGCTGCTTCTCCTTGAGCGTGGTCAGGTCGGTTCCGGCGACGTGGACCCGGCCCCGGGTGGGGACCTGGAGTCCGCCGGTGACAGCCAGCAGGGTCGACTTGCCGGAGCCGGAGGGACCGACCACGGCCACGAACTCACCGGGCTGCACCTCCAGGGTCACCTCGTCGAGGGCGGTGACCTGCTGATCGCCGCTGCCCAGGAGCACGGTGACGTCGGCCAGTCGCAGCGCCGCGGTCCCGCCCGGGTCCGGGGCGGTGCTGAGGATGTCGGTTGCGGGCGTGTTCATCGGTGTGCTCCGAGCGCGGTCAGGGCTTCGACGCGGGTGATGCGGCGTACGGCGACGGCGGCGCCTGCGAGGCCGAGGACGATGAGCAGGGCGGCCGCGGCGGTGACCTGCGGGGCGCGCAGGGAGAACGGTGCGGAACCGCTCATGGCGCTGCCCAGGGCCACGCCCACCGCGGTCCCGGCGGCGGTCGCGGCCATGAGGACGACGGCGGCCTGGGTCAGCGCGTCGCGCAGGATGTACCCGGTGCCGGCCCCGATCGCCTTCAGCAGGGCGATCTCCTGACCTCGCTGGATGGTCCAGACCGTGAAGAACGAGCCCACGACCAGGGCGGAGATGGCGTAGAGGAAGCCGCGGATCAGTGTCATGGTGCTGGACTCGGCCGCATACCCGGGAGAGGCGTTGTAGGTGCCGGCCTTGTCCACCGTGTGGGTACCGAGCCGACGGTCGATCGCCTGGACGTCTGCGCCGGGGGCGAGTTGCAGCGCCACGGTGGTCGCCTGCTGGGTGGCCGCATTCGGAAGGGGGCCGGAGAGCCCGTAGTGGAGCCGCTGCCACAGGGGCAGGGGCGCGTAGACGACGCCGACGTGCCCGAAGGAGGCGTGGCCGACGGTGCCGACGACGGTCAGGGGGGTGCCCGCCTGCCCGGCGATCAGCCGGTCGCCGACCTTGACGCCTTCCTTGGCGATCTCCTGGCTGATGAGGATGCCGTCGGCGCGGGCGGTCAGCGGCTTGCCGGTCAGCGGCACGGGAGCCAGGAATCCGCCCGGTCGCACGCCGAAGACCGCGAGGTCCAGCTGCTTGGCGTCGTCCGGGGCGCCGGCCGTCCGGGCGTGGACGAGCTGGTTGCCGAAGGGCTCGGCCCGGGTGACTCCGTGCTGGGACGCCCATGTCTGCCAGGTGCGCGCGGTGACGGTGGAGCGGGAGAACAGTTCACCGGTGGCCGACTTGTCGAAGGCCATGTGCGTCACCGGGAGCGTGCGCAGCGCGGAGACTCCGGCGTCGGCCAGACCGCTGGCCAGACCCGAGAGGATCACGCCCAGCACCGCGATCAACGCGACCACGGCACCGACGAGGGCGAAACGACCGCGGGCGAACCGCAGGTCGCGCAGAGCGAGAAACATCGATCCACTCCGCCTTCGGCTCAGGCGCCGACGGCGGCGACGGTGTCGAAAGCCTCGACCACACCGGCCGCGCCCTGGCCGGCTCCGCCGGATGCCCCGCCGTGCGCAGCGCGGAAGGACTCCGACTCCCTCCAGGCCGTGAAGGCGTCCTCCGACGTGAACTCCATGACCGCGACATACGGGGCACCGGCCGTGCGCGGGCGCAGCAGCCGTGCGCCGACCAGGCCCACCACACCGTGCAGCGTCTGGTTCATGCTCTGCGTGAAACGCTCCTCGAACGCCGCCGCCCGTTCGGCCGGGACATCGATCCGGTTCATCACCGTGTACACCACGGGAAACCACCACCTCATGACTCACGCCCGCCGGCATCTTGCCGACGGTGGTGTCAGCATCATAGGCCGTTTTCCAGACACCCATGTCGGCAAGATGGTTCCGGCCGGGTGCTGGGGCGATCAGGTGTCGTACTCCTGGATCCGCGCGCCATGGCCGCGGTCGACGAGCGCGGGCAGCCGCCGCCCCAGCTCCCGTACGGTGGCCGGGACGTCGACGGTCAGCAGCTCGCGGTCGCGCATGAGGACGCGCCCGTCGACGACCGTGGTGCGGACGTCCGCCGCTCGGGCGCTGTGCACGAGGGTGGCGGCGAGGTCGTGGACGGGCTGGGTGTGCGGCCCGGTGAGGTCGACCAGCACGATGTCCGCGCGGCGTCCCGGGGCGATGCTGCCGATACGCTCACCGAGCCCGACGGCGCGGGCACTTTGCAGCGTGGCGTGGTGCAGGGCCTGACGCGAGGTCAGCCAGCGTGGGTCGCCCTCGGCGGACTTCTGTGCCAGGGAGGTCAGCGCCATGGACTCCCAGACGTCCAGCGAGTTGTTGGAGGCGGCGCCGTCCGTGGCGAGTCCCACCGGGACGCCGATGGCGCGCAGGGCCCGTACCGGGGTCGTGGTGGGCCAGGCGAACTTGAGGTAGCCGCGGGGCGCGGTCGCCACGGCAACGTTCCCGGCCGCCCGCTCCAGCACGGGCAGGTCCCGTTCGACGATGCCGGTGCCGTGCGCGATGAGCAGGTCCGTGTCGAGGAGTCCGGCGGCCTCCAGGACCTCGATCGGTGTACGTCCGTGCCGCGCCAGGCTGGTGTCGGTCTGCTCGCGGTTCTCGGCGGCGTGGATGTGCACGGCCAGGCCGTGCTCGCGGGCGAGCGCTGCGGTGGCGGCCAGGTCCGCGTCGTGCACGGTGTACGGGGCGTGCGGGGCAAGCGCGGTGGTGATGCGGCCCCCGGCGGCGCCCCGGTGACGCAGCGCGAACTCCAGCGACCTCTCACGCCCTTGCGTGCCCTGCGAGGAGAAGTACGCCTGGCCCAGGTGCGCGCGCAGTCCGCTGTCGGCCACGACGGCGGCGACGGCGTCCATGGAGAAGTAGTGGTCGGCGAAACAGGTGACGCCACCGCGGATCATCTCCGCGCAGGCGAGCCGGGCGCCCAGTTCCACGTCCCTGGCCGTGAGGTTGGCCTCGATGGGCCAGATGCGGTCGTTGAACCACTCCGCCACGGGCAGGTCCTCGGCGATCCCGCGCAGGGCGGCCATCGGGGAGTGTGTGTGGCAGTTGATCAGTCCGGGCAGCGCCACCTGGCCGCGTGCGTCGATGCGTTCGGCCGCGGGGCGGTCTTGGACGTCCCCGGCGGGCGTCACCGATTCCACGGTTCCGTCCCGGACGACGATCGCGGCGTCCTCCGCGAAGCCGATCCGCTCGTGGTCGTCGTGCACGAGGACGGTGCAGCCGGTGATGACGAGGTCGGCGGGGGCGGGCGGCCGGTCGTCCGGGGTCGGCGTCATGAACCTCACCGTACGGTGCCCGTCGGTGTCGTCGCCGTGTCATACGGCCGGCGGCGGGCCTGGGGCTGCCGCCGGCGCCGAGTCCGGTGTGCCCGCGCCGCTCTGCGAGTTCGCCGAGGAGTACGGCGAGCGGTTCGCGGTGGCGTGGCGGCCACCGCCCGCCACCGCCCGCTGTGTCCATGCTGTCTGTATGGCGGGCGCGAGCGGGGAGTTCGAAGGACGGCGCACGGCCGCGCTCTTCGGGCCGTGGCCCATGGCCTGACGAAAGCGGGCCCGAGGGCGTAGCCGGCCCCCGGGCCCTGTAATGCCGCCCATCTGGGCACGCCGGCACGCTTGAGGACCCAGGTCAGTTCTCATGTCGCCGCGTCCTGCCTTTGGACCACCGCGCATCGAGCTGCGCGGGCTGGACTTGAACCAGCAATTCGGCGTCCCGGGGCCTGGGCCCGGTCGATCCGGCGATCGGCGGCGAATGCTGAGTCTGGAGCGAGAGTCTGAGATTGATCGCGGTCTGCCTCTGCCGGATTGGGCTACCGCGGCAAGGTTCTGTGCCGCGGGGAGGACTCGAACCTCCACTCGAACCGCGCCGTCACGACAAGCTTCAGCTTCAGCTTGCGCTCCTCGCGCACCCCGGCCGTCGTAGCACGGTGGCCGGGGAGTTCCTGAGGCTACCCGAACAGGTAGCCGAACACGGCGTCCCCGACGCGCTGGTCGACGACGTCCGCGCCGTTCGCCTCCTCCCGGGCGAACTTGACGGCCTGCTGCAGCTTCTCCGCCCGGTCGAGCAGCTCGTTCACGCGCCGCGCGGGCAGTGCGCCGGAGAACTTCACCGTCGTCCAGTATCCGACGGGCACGTCCTCGTAGTACACCTCGACCTGGGCGGGGTGCTTGTCGGTGGCCTCGGCCTTGACGTGGTTGCGGGGCACCTTCTTCGTGCGCACGGTCCGTACCGGCTCCGTCTTCCAGGAGTCGGTGGACGGGTCCTGCACCCAGGACTCGGAGGCGTCGAGGACCGGCAGCTTGCGGACGAACGTGGTGAGGTCGACGAGCTGCTTCTCCAGGAAGAGCAGATACGCCACCGGGACGTCGGCGATCAGCACGCGCCCGTCGACCGTCACATCCGCCGTGGCGGAGCAGTTGGCCCAGTCCTTCGTGGCGGTCACGTCGAACAGCCGCGTCAGGGTCGCCGCGGTCTGCCGCAGCACGTCCTCGGCCTTGACCTGAACCCGCGTGGACTCGGGCGGCAGCTGCTCGCCCTCTTCATCCTTCGGCTGGTACGTACGCGAGATTCCGGCCAGCAACGCGGGCTTCTGGAGCCCGTGATGAGCGGCCGTCAGGTCCTGATGGGACTTGGACTTGATGCCCTTCTCGACCGCGATGATCTGATTGAGTTTCGCCACGCCGGGACCGTAGCAGCGGGACGGCCGGGGTTTCGAAGGATTATCGGCCGCCCGTCTCCCTCACCAAGGCGAGCACGCTCTCGAAGAGGTCCTCCCCCGACGCCAGGGCCCGTGCGAGCGTGTCCGGATCGGCGCTCAGCTCCGACACCAGCGCGTCCGTCTGCCGCAGCCCGGCCCGCTCCAGCAGCCTCTTCTCGTTCGTCACCCAGTGCCCGCGTGCCGCCAGCACCGCGTGCCCGGCCTGCACGGCCGCCGTGGCGAGCGCGCCGGCGACCTCGGTGAGGCGGGACTTCGGGGCGTGGTTGGCCTTCGCGTACGCGAGCGTGGCACGGGCCGTTCCCCGCCAGTGTTCGGCCGCGGAGGCGCGCAGCTTCCGCGGGTACGCCTCCGGGCGCGGGAGCGTGCCCCGCAGTGCGCGGTTGACCGCCAGCTCGGCGACGAGCAGATAGCTGGGGATGCCGGCGAGATGGAAGAGCAGCGGCTCCACGTGGAAGCGGCCCTCCCCGGCCTCCGCCAGCTCCCGCTCCACGACATCGAGATCGCGGTAGTGGACGTCCACTCGGCGGCCCTCGACGGTCAGCCAGGCCCCGCCGTTGAACACCCCGCCGCCCCAGCCGCCGATCTCGGAGACCTCGCCGGGCCAGCCGACGGCCCGGAGGTCGGCGGGGTCGAAGTCCGGCCCCCGGTAGTAGACGGCGAGGTCCCAGTCGCTGTCCGGGCGGTGGGTGCCTTCCGCCCGGGAGCCGCCGAGCGCGACGGCCCTGACCCCGGGGAGGGCCGCGAGACGGTCAGCCACCTCGCCGAGGAACGTCTCGTCGTTCATCTCGTCGTTCATCTCGTCCTTCATCGTGATCCGCGGTCGTTCCCGATGGTCAGATCAGCCACCGTGTGCGCCTGGACGACCGTGCCGTGCTGCTCCCCGCCACTGATGATGCTGTGCACGGTCCCTCCGGCCCCGGTGTCCCTTCCGGGCGCCAACTCGTCCAGCAGCGAGCGGAGTTCGGCGACCGCCTGCGGATCGTTGCGCAGGGTGCGGCGCAGCCGGCTGCGCCACTCGTCCTGGACGGAGGACGCGGTCCCGGCGTCACCCGCCTCCCTCGCGGCGACCAGAACGCTGCGGGAACGCTCCAACTCCCCCCGGACGGCCTCCTCCTCATCGCCGCGCCGACGGGCGAGGAAGGCGGCGACCCGGTCCCGGACCTGCGCCCGTCCGTCGGTCACCAGCTGTGTCACCAGCGCCGTCGCGCCGGCCACCGCGAGTTCCGTCAGTTCGTCCACCGTCCCCCCTTCGTCACGGCCGCGACCACCCCACCGTAGCCCGCCGGCGCCGGCGTGTCGGCCGGGATTCCGGACTACGGCGCAACCGGCAGCGCCGCCGCCCCGGCCGCCCTGCGCAGCACGTCCCGCAGCATCGCGGGGGTGAGCCGTCCCGTGAAGGTGTTGCGCTGGCTGACGTGGAAGCAGCCGAACAACTCCAGCCCGTCCAGCGTCACCCGGGCCCCGTGCCCGAAGGCGGGACGCGGCCGGGGCACCGTCCAGCCCGCCTCGGCGAGCGCGGTCAGCGCGGACTGCCAGCCGAACGCGCCCAGCGCGACCACCGACCGCAGGCAGGGCCGCAGCAGCCGCAGCTCCTGTACGAGCCACGGCCTGCAGGTGTCCCGCTCCTGAGGGGTCGGCTTGTTGGCGGGCGGGGCGCAGTGCACGGGCGAGGTGACGCGCACCCTGTGCAGTTCGAGGCCGTCGCCCGGGGCCACCGAGGTGGGCCGCGATGCCAGTCCCACGGCGTGCAGGGCCGCGTACAGCACGTCACCGGACCGGTCCCCGGTGAACATCCGCCCGGTCCGGTTGCCGCCGTGGGCCGCGGGCGCCAGACCGATGACGAGCAGCCCGGCGTCCGGCGGCCCGAAGCCCGGCACCGGCCGGCCCCAGTAGGTCTGGTCGGCGAACGCGGCGCGCTTGGTACGGGCCACCTCCTCGCGCCACGCGACCAGGCGCGGGCAGGCCCGGCATCCGGTGATCCGCTCCTCCAGCACGGCGAGGCTGCTGCTGTCCATGGCCCCACCGTAGGGCCCGACGACGGGGTGCGCGGGCCTCGGTGGGGTCGCGCGCAAAACGGGTCCGAGCCGGCCGGCTCAGGGGGCTAAGGTCGGATGCATGGCTGCTGAAGGTGCGGACGACGAGAAGACGGCCGGGGCCGGCGGGACCGGGGCGGCCGCGACGGACCGGGGAGCCGGGGCGCGCCGGGCTCGCGAGGCGGACCGCAGGGAGGCCGGCGCGGGTGAGGAGGAGCGGGCGAGCGACGCGCATGGTGCGGCCCGCGCGCAGGCCGGCGACCTGCGGAGCGGCGGGTCTGCGTCCGGGGACACCGGGACCACCGGGATGAAGGCCGGGGACGCGAAGATCGCGGCCGCGGCGGCCGGTCCGTCGAACGGCGAGAGCGTGCGCGTCGACAGCTGGATCTGGTCCGTGCGGCTCGTGAAGACGCGCTCGATCGGTGCCGCCGCCTGCCGGGGCGGGCATGTGCGGGTGAACGGCGAGCGTGTGAAGCCCGCGTACTCCGTGCGGGTCGGGGACGAGGTACGGCTGCGGCACGAGGGCCGGGAGCGGGTCGTCGTGGTGACGCGGCTGATCCGCAAGCGGGTGGGGGCTCCCGTGGCCGTCCAGTGCTACGTCGACAACAGCCCGCCCCCGCCGCCCCGCGAGGCCGTGGCCCCGGCCGGAGTCCGTGATCGCGGTATGGGCCGCCCCACCAAGCGGGACCGCCGCGAGATGGAGCGTCTCCGCGGTCTGGGGGCGGCACCGGGCAGCCCGTCCGCCGGCTTGGGCCACGGCGCCCCGGGCCGGCCGGGGGGCCAGAGCCGAACGGGAGGGCAGGGTCGCCCGGGAGGCCGGGGCCGGTCCAACGGCCGGAACGGCCCCGGCGGGCTCTGACCCGGAGGCGGCGGCTCCCCGGGGCGGGAGACGGGGCACCGGAGCGCCGTGGCGCATGCCGGTGCCCGGCTATGCCCTGCCGCGTCCGAGGCGTACCAGGTCCGCGGTGCGGTGCCGTCGGGCCCACCCGATC
The DNA here is from genome assembly GCF_042678285.1 of Streptomyces caeni. Classification (NCBI taxonomy): domain Bacteria; kingdom Bacillati; phylum Actinomycetota; class Actinomycetes; order Kitasatosporales; family Streptomycetaceae; genus Streptomyces; species Streptomyces caeni. The sequence continues at coordinate 91,180 of NZ_JBHUDX010000010.1, read as the reverse complement.
ACGGCCAGCGGCACGATGAGGATCAGCGGGGTCGCCGCGTTCCGACCGTCGAAGGCGGTGAGCTGGACGATGAACGCGCCCACCATCAGCGCGGACAGCGCCGCCGCCGCGACCGACGACAGCAGCGGGATCACCAGCGCGATCGCACCGGCCAGTTCGAGCGCGCCGATGGTGTACATCCCCGCGCTCCCCCAGCCGATCTTGTCGAAGGACTCGGCGGCGGACGGGTGCGCGATCAGCTTGGGCAGTGCGCTGGCGACGCCGTAGAAGAGCGCGAGACCGATCTGCAGGGCACGCAGCGAGATCTCGGCACGCCGGCCACGGCTGTGGCCGTGGCGCACCGACGGGGCGGCAGGGGTGCTGTGCGGGGTGGTCTCGGACATGGGGTTCTCCTGTGGGAAGCAGGTCCTCGGTGCTGTGCTGTCACAGAGGCAGACCGGCTCACACGCCTCGACTCATCGCTCCGCGCCGATCTACTCCGCCCCGAGGCCCGTGCCCACTGCCCCACTGCCCCCGCCGGCGCCTCTACGTCCGCAGCACCGCCCTCACCCAGATCCGGTCCTCCGTGAGGTACCGGTCCACGGCGAGCCCGGCCTCCGCGAGCGCCTCCTCGAACTCTTCCCTGCTCAGCGGCCTCGACAGGAACGTCTGAGTCCAGGTCGCGTCCGGGAACTCGTACTCGGCGCGCACCAGGTCGACCCCGTCCCCCACCGGCCGCGCGGACACGATCCGTACCGTGAGGCCGCTCGGGTCGACGCGCTCACGCGGTACGTTCGTGTGGTACTCCTCTCCCTCGCGCTGGATCAGCACGCATCCGTCGTCCGCCACGTGCCGGGCGCACGCCCGCAGCAGGCCCCGTCGCACCCCGGTGTCCCCCGCGTGCACGAGGAACGACGCGAGCATCACCACGTCGAACGTCTCGCCGAGGTCGAGGGCCTCGATCGGGCTGCATATCGTGCGTGCCCCCCGCACGCGCTCCAGCATCTCCCGCGACTCGTCCACCGCCGTGACCGTGAATCCGCGCTCCAGCAGCGGATGGGTCATGCGTCCCACCCCGCTGCCCAGCTCCAGAATGTGCGCGCCGGCGGGCACGGCCGCGGCGATGATGTCCGGCTCGGCCCCGGCCGGCAGCCGCGCGTACAGCTCGACCGCGCAGCCGTCGGGTGTGATGGGGCCGGGCCCCGTCCCCTCGTATCCCTCTCGCATGTTCGGGCTCATGTCCGTCCAACGGACCGCCCGCAGCGCTCCGTTCCCCCCTCGCGCTCACCCGACAGAGTGAAACGTGCGGTGTCCCAGGGCCCCCGGGACCGTCACAGCGCGAACCAGCCCTGCCCTCCGTACCAGTGCCCGCCGGCGCGCAGATGGCCCCCACGGCCCGCTCGACACCGCTCCGCCGGGGCAGCTCCGCCACCGCGAGCTCCGGGTCGCCGAAGACGAAGCCGACGGGCACCCCGTCGTCGGGAACGGTTTCCACGGAGGTGACTTCGAAGCGGTCCTGGAAGCGGATGATGTTGGAGTCGGCCGGCAGGTACCGCCTCAGCTGGGGATCCAGCAGCCAGGAGTGGCAGACGGCGATCTCGTGCTGCTCGTCGGGAAAGTGACGGGCGAAGAACTCCCGGGCCAGCGCCAGGGACCGCTCGCAGGAAAACGGCGAGAGAGGGCCCCGGAAGTCGGGGATGTGCACGCTCAGACAGGGGTCCCCCGGTCCCGGCCCGAGACCTGCGGCGGCGACCGCCCGACCGGTGCGCCGCCCCAGCCGAGCGCGCTGGAACTGCAGCCGCCCCAGCTGGAACAGCTCCCCGTGGAAGGGCAGCGCGATCCACCAGGGGAACAGCAGTCCCGGGGTGCCGCACCGCCGTCGGTGCACCGCGACATGCCGTCCGAGGTCGGCGAGCGTGCGCCGGGACACCTCGTCGGGGACTCCGCGCTGCCGGTGGTAGGCGCGTACGTACGGGAGCGCCGCGATGAAGAGGTACACGTGGAAGAGCCGCCCGGGCTCCCCCGCCGACTCCGGGAGGGGCGGCGGCTCCCGGCTCCTCCCGATCTCCCCCATGTCCCGTACGAAGCGGCTGAGGCAGCGTGACAGCAGCGTCATCGTGTCCGTGTCCCGCCCGAACCGGGCGCGCAGCGCGACGAGCGCGTTGATGTCCTCGTGGGGCACGGACAGGTCGAGCAGGACGTCGGGCAGCTCGTCCGCGTCGGGCAGGACGGCCTCCACGCCCGCCTCCCCGTCGTTCTCCAGGTCCCGCAGCCAGTCGGCGAGTCTCGCGTCCGCCCGCAGCGCCTCCAGCAGCACCCTCGCCTCCCCCGTGGATCCGGCCACCGCCTGTGCGCGGTGTGCGGATCGCGTCGTCGTGTCGTGGTGAACCTGCACCCGGAAGAGTACGTTTGCCCGTAAGAGCGGTGATGGCGATGCGTACCGGCAGTGAACCGACGACGGCGCGCAGTGCCCTGCGAGCGCGCATGTGGCTGAGCGTCTGGGGGCTGGTCTGGGCGACGTTCGGCACGGTCGCGTTCTCGCTCGTCGGACGGCCCGGCTGGGCCGCCGCGTGCGGTGTGCTGTGGCTGATCGTCACCATGGACATGACCGTGATCGTGCGCCACCTCCGCCAGGGCCCCCACTGGCAGCCGGGCCGCGACATCCCGCCGTACCTGCCACCGGATCGCCGCCCCTAGGCAGCGGCCGCGAGCGCCGCGGTCCCGCGTGCGGGGCTACGCGTCGAAGCGGGCCGCCTTCAGGTACTGCGGATTCGGGTCGAGCGCTGCGGCCAGCCTGAAGTGCCGTCTGGCCTGCTCCGGACGCGCCTGGCGCTCGTAGGTACGGGCCAGCGCGAAGTGCGCGAAGGCGTTGTCCGGCTCGCGCTCCAGCACGATGCTGAACTCCAGCTCGGCGGGCCGCAGTTGCGCCGCGGCGAAGAAGGCACGCGCGCGCAGCAGGCGCGCGGCCGTGTTCTCGGGATGGGCGGCTATCACGCCGTCGAGCAGCTTCACCGCACCGCGCGGGTCCCGCGCGGCGAGCAGCTGCTCCGCGGCACGGAAGTCGATGACATGCGTCTCCGGAGTACGTCCGGCCGAATCGCTGGTCTCGGGCACGGCAGAGTCCTTCCCTTGCTGCGGGGATTCAACGCCCCCGGCGGCCACCCCTATTCCTGCGACCCGTGGGCTCTTCGCACGAGATCCGCCCATACGTCCCTGACGCGCCGTTCCAACTGCGCCAGGGGCACGTCGTTGTCGATGACGATGTCCGCGATCTCCAGGCGCTTTTCGCGCGTCGCCTGGGCGGCCATGCGCGCGCGTGCGTCCTGCTCCGTCATGCCGCGCAGGCGGACGAGCCGGTCGAGCTGGGTGACCGGGCTCGCGTCGACGACGACCACGACGTCGTAGAGGGGGGCGAGCCCGTTCTCGGTCAGAAGGGGGACGTCGTGGACGACCACCGCGTCCTCGGCCGCGGCGGATTCGAGTTCGCGGGAGCGGGCACCCACCAGGGGGTGCACGATCGCGTTCAGGGCGGCGAGCTTCTCGGGGTCGGAGAAGACGAGGGAGCCCAGCTTGGGACGGTCGAGGCTGCCGTCCGGCGCGAGGACGTCCTCCCCGAAGGCCGCGACGACCGCCGCGAGCCCGGCGGTACCGGGCTCGACGACCTCGCGCGCGATGCGGTCCGCGTCGATCAGCACGGCTCCGCACTCCACGAGCAGCCGTGACACCTCGCTCTTGCCGGCACCGATACCGCCGGTCAGGCCCACCTTCAGCATGACGGGAAGCCTACGGCCTGCCACCGGCACAGCGGCAGGCCGTTCGAGCGCCCGGCCCGTGTGCCCGGCCACGGGTCGTTCAGCCGTCGCCCTCCCGTTCGGCCAGGAAGCGCTCGAATTCCCGCCCGATCTCGTCCGCGGACGGAATCTCGACGGGCTCCGCGAGCATGTTGCCGCGCGTCTCGGCGCCGGCGGCGGCGTCGTACTGGTGCTCCAGGCCCTGCACGAGCGCCACAAGGTCCTCGTCGCCCTCCCGGATCTGCCGCTCGATCTCCGTCTGCGTGCGGTGCGCCCGCGTGCGCAGCGCGTGCGCGACGCCCGGCAGCACAAGTCCCGTGGCGGCCGTGATGGCCTCCAGGACCGTCAGCGCGGCGTCCGGGTACGCGGAGCGGGCGATGTAGTGCGGGACGTGCGCGGCGACGCCCAGGACGTCGTGTCCGGCCTGCATGAGCCGGTACTCGACCAGGGCCTCGGCGCTGCCGGGAACCTGTGCCTCCTCGAAGGGGCTGCGGTGCCCGGGAACGAGGTCGGTGCGGTTGCCGTGCGGGGTGAGGCCCACCGGGCGGGTGTGCGGCACGCCCATGGGGATGCCGTGGAAGTTCACGGACAGGCGGACGCCGAGCCGCTCCACGATCTGCCGGACGGCCGCGGCGAAGCGTTCCCACTCCACGTCCGGCTCGGGTCCGGACAGCAGCAGGAAGGGCGCTCCCGTGGCGTCCTGGACCAGGCGCACGTCGAGGCCGGGGTCCTCGTAGTCGGTCCAGCGGTCGTGCCGGAAGGTGAGCAGCGGGCGGCGGGCGCGGTAGTCCACGAGCCGGTCGTGGTCGAAGCGGGCCACGACCTGCTGGGGAAGCGCGTCGAGGACCCGCTCCACGATCTGGTCACCGGTCTCGCCGGCGTCGATGTACCCGTCGAAGTGGTAGAGCATGACCAGGCCCGCCGACTCCTGGGCGAGCGCCGTGTCGACCACGGCGAGGCCCTTCGGCTCCCATGCGTACAAACCCTGCGGATCAAGCACTGTGACCGCTCCTCCTCGTGTCCGTACTGCTCAACAGGCCCCAGAGCGCGGGCATTCCCGCCCGCGCCCGTCGCTCCGGCCCGATGCCTCCCACGGCCCTGCCGGGACGTGCCCCATGGCTTCACGACGCCGGCACGCACGCGTGGAGCGCGGTCACCGCCTTGCCGGCGGGGGGAACGCGCTGTGCCGCCAGGCATCGGGGTGGCTGAGCCGGTCGCCGGGCGCCCAGACCCGTCGGTGGTCGAATGGCCGCCGCGGACGGTGGAGTTGCGGCCGCCGGTACGGTCCCCGGCCTCCAAAGCCGTGCAGTCGTAGCCCGCCTTGCCGAGTTCGTACACGCAGACGAGTCCGGCGACGCCGCCCCTGATGACGACGGCCTTCGCGGCTAAACGGCCGCTGAGGCTCCCCTTTCGATCTTGAGTGACCGGGGAAGCCTGCCAACCGCCTGTTACACGCCGCCCGCTGTTCGCATGTCCCCCGTGTTTCCCTCCCCGCGCACAGGGCACGGGAGGCCGCCTCGATGCCCCGTCGGCGGGCACCGCGGGTCCCGGGAACACGGCTGCGGGCCCGCACCCCGAAGGGTACGGGCCCGCAGTCACCGGCTCACTCGGCGGCTGTGAGTCTCCCGGCGGGGGACCTCAGCTCTGGCCGCCGGCCAGCTTCTCGCGCAGGGCCGCCAGGGCCTCGTCCGAGGCGAGGGCACCGGAGTTGTCGCCGCCCTCGGAGGAGTACGAACCGCCGGACGCGGCCGGAGCGGCGGCCTCGCCACCCTCGGCGGCGGCAGCGGCGTCCGCCTCGCGGGACTTGATGACCTGCTGCTGGTGCTGCTCGAAGCGGGACTGCGCCTCGGCGTACTGGTGCTCCCACTCCTCGCGCTGCTTCTCGTAGCCCGGCAGCCAGTCGTTGGTCTCCGGGTCGAAGCCCTCGGGGTAGATGTAGTTGCCCTGGTCGTCGTAGGACGCGGCCATGCCGTACAGGGTCGGGTCGAACTCGACCGCGGCCGGGTCGGCACCGAAGGACTCGTTGGCCTGCTTCAGGGACAGCGAGATCCGGCGACGCTCCAGGTCGATGTCGATGACCTTGACGAAGATCTCGTCGTTGACCTGGACGACCTGCTCCGGGATCTCCACGTGGCGCTCGGCCAGCTCGGAGATGTGGACCAGACCCTCGATGCCCTCGTCCACGCGGACGAACGCACCGAACGGAACCAGCTTGGTGACCTTGCCCGGCACGACCTGACCGATCTGGTGGGTGCGCGCGAACTGCTGCCACGGGTCTTCCTGGGTCGCCTTCAGCGACAGGGAGACACGCTCGCGGTCCATGTCGACGTCGAGGACCTCGACGGTGACCTCCTGGCCGACCTCGACGACCTCGGACGGGTGGTCGATGTGCTTCCAGGACAGCTCGGAGACGTGGACCAGACCGTCGACGCCACCCAGGTCCACGAAGGCACCGAAGTTGACGATCGAGGAGACCACACCGGAGCGGACCTGGCCCTTCTGCAGGGTCGTGAGGAACGTCTGGCGGACCTCGGACTGGGTCTGCTCCAGCCAGGCACGGCGGGACAGGACCACGTTGTTGCGGTTCTTGTCCAGCTCGATGATCTTGGCCTCGAGCTCCTTGCCGACGTACGGCTGGAGGTCGCGGACGCGGCGCATCTCGACGAGGGAGGCCGGAAGGAAGCCACGGAGGCCGATGTCGAGGATGAGACCACCCTTGACGACCTCGATGACGGTACCGGTGACGATGCCGTCCTCTTCCTTGATCTTCTCGATGGTGCCCCAGGCACGCTCGTACTGGGCGCGCTTCTTCGAGAGGATCAGGCGGCCTTCCTTGTCCTCCTTCTGGAGGACAAGGGCCTCGATCTCGTCGCCGACGGCCACGACCTCGTTCGGGTCGACGTCGTGCTTGATCGAGAGCTCGCGGCTCGGGATGACACCTTCGGTCTTGTAACCGATGTCGAGCAGGACCTCGTCCCGGTCGACCTTCACGATGACGCCGTCGACGATGTCGCCGTCGTTGAAGTACTTGATCGTCTCGTCGATCGCTGCGAGGAAGGCTTCCTCGTTACCGATGTCGTTGACCGCTACCTGCGGGGTGGTGGCGGTGGTCTCGGTGCTGCTCGTCATGTGGGAAAGGGCTCCGGTACGGACATTGAAGTCGTAGGCACTGCTTACGCCGGGAGCCCGTTTCGCTCTGCAGAAGCCGGACAGCCTAGGAAGCGCCACTTTGGGACACCGGGTGCCCGGTGGCGCCTCGACAACCGAGGGGACATACAACAGATGCGAGCGCAGCCTGCTACGTCTGAGGTGCGCAGGCCCGCAGCGCAACTTGTAGCATACGGGGGCAGCCGGACAGGGTCAATGCGCGAAGAGGCACAGCCGGGGCGGATCGCCGCATTCCCGGCACAAAACCCCGCGCAGCACCACCCGTTCACCGGACAACCGCACGCGGCCGCACGGGTGCTGGGACACCTTTCCGTGACACCGCCGAGACGGGTCGGACGGAAGATTACGACGAGGGAGCCGATCATCCAAGAGCCCGAACAGTTCGAACCGGAAGCCACCCGGCGTCCGGCCGGAGTCACGGAGAGTTCCCGGGCCAGCCGGGGCTGGTGGGACCGGAACGCGGACGAGTACCAGACCGAGCACGGCACGTTCCTCGGGGACGACCGCTTCGTCTGGGGCCCCGAGGGCCTCGACGAGGTCGAGGCCGAGTTGCTCGGCCCACCGGAGGAGCTCAAGGGCAAGGACGTGCTGGAGATCGGCGCCGGAGCGGCGCAGTGCTCGCGCTGGCTGGCCGGCCGGGGGGCGCGTCCGGTGGCCCTGGACCTCTCCCACCGCCAGCTCCAGCACGCGCTCCGCATCGGCGGGGCCCGCTTCCCCCTGGTCCAGGCCGACGCGGGCGCCCTGCCCTTCCGGGACGCCTCCTTCGACCTGGCGTGTTCCGCGTACGGGGCACTGCCGTTCGTCGCGGACCCGGTCCTGGTGCTGCGGGAGGTGCACCGGGTGCTGCGGCCCGGCGGCCGCTTCGTGTTCTCGGTGACGCACCCCATCAGGTGGGCGTTCCCGGACGAGCCGGGGCCCGAGGGACTGACGGTGGCCGCCTCGTACTTCGACCGCACGCCCTACGTCGAGCAGGACGAGCGGGGCCGTGCCGTCTACGTCGAACACCACCGGACGCTCGGCGACCGGGTCCGGGACGTCGTGGCGTCGGGTTTCCGGCTCGTGGACCTGGTCGAGCCGGAGTGGCCGGCCTGGAACACCTCGGAGTGGGGCGGCTGGTCGCCGCTGCGCGGCGGGCTGATCCCGGGCACGGCGATCTTCGTGTGTGAGCGGGGCTGAGACGGCCGCCGTCGCGAGCGGGACCGGGACGGCGGGCCGGCCGCCGAGGGGCGACTGGAACACTGGTGCGGTGATCCGCCACGACGAGCTCGGCCGCCTTCCCGTCCGCTCCGCCGTGCCCGCCCTGCGGAGCGCGCTGGACGAGCACGGTGCCGCGGTGCTGTGCGCGCCGCCCGGTAGCGGCAAGACCACGCTCGTGCCGCTGGTCCTCGCCGGGCTCGTCGGCGGCGGCCCCGCACGGCGTGTGGTCGTGGCCGAGCCGCGCCGGATCGCCGCGCGGGCCGCGGCGCGCCGCATGGCGTGGCTGCTCGGGCAGACGCCGGGCGGCAGCGTCGGGTACGCCGTGCGCGGCGAGCGGGTGACCGGGCCGCACGCGCGCGTGGAGGTCGTCACGACGGGTGTGCTGCTGCAGCGGCTGCAGCGGGACCAGGAGCTGGCGGGCGTCGACGTGGTGATGCTCGACGAGTGCCACGAGCGGCACCTGGACGCCGACACGGTCGCGGCCTTCCTGCTCGACGTGCGGGACACCCTGCGCCCGGAGCTGCGGCTGGTGGCGGCCTCCGCGACGACGGACGCCGAGGGCTGGGCGCGGTTGCTGGGCGGGGCACCGGTCGTGGAGGCGGACGGCGTCTCGCACCCCGTCGAGGTGGTGTGGGCGCCGCCCGCCCGTCCCCTGCGGCCGCCGCACGGGTTGCGGGTGGACCCGGCGCTGCCGGCGCATGTGGCGGCGGTGGTGCGGCGGGCTCTCGCCGAGTGCGCGGGGGACGTGCTGTGCTTCCTGCCCGGGGTCGGGGAGATCGCGCGTGTGGCGGGGCGGCTCGGGGACCTGGGCGATGTCGAGGTGCTCCAGGTGCACGGGCGGGCGTCGGCGGCCGTGCAGGACGCGGTGCTGTCCCCCGGCGCCGGGCGGCGTGTGGTGCTGTCGACGGCCGTCGCCGAGTCGTCGCTGACCGTGCCCGGGGTACGGGTGGTCGTCGACTCCGGGCTGGCGCGGGAGCCGCGGGTGGATCACGCGCGGGGGCTGAGCGCCCTGACGACGGTGCGGGCCTCGCAGGCGACGGGACGGCAGCGTGCGGGCCGTGCCGGGCGTGAGGCGCCGGGCCGGGTGTACCGCTGCTGGTCCGAGGCGGAGGACACGCGGCTGTCCCGCTTCCCGGCGCCGGAGATCCGGCTGGCCGATCTGACGGCGTTCGCGCTGCAGGCGGCGTGCTGGGGCGACCCGGACGCATCCGGGCTGGCGCTTCTGGACGCGCCGCCCGGTGGGGCGATGGCGGCGGCACGGTCGGTGCTGGCGGCGATCGGCGCCGTGGACCCGGCGGGCCGTGCCACCGGACGTGGCGCGCGGATGGCCCGGCTCGGTCTGCATCCACGGCTGGCCCGGGCACTGCTGGACGCGGCCCCCGAGATCGGCGCGGAGCGCGCCGCGGAGGTGGTCGCCCTGCTCAGCGAGGAGCCGCCGCGGGAGTACGGGGACGATCTGGCGGCGGCGTGGCGAGCGGCCCGGCGCGGAGGCGACGCGTACGCGGCCCGCTGGCGGCAGGAGGTGCGCCGGCTGCGGGCGGCGGGCGGCCTGTCCCGCGACGCGGACGGGGCCGGGCAGGGTCCGGACGACCAGGTCGCGGGGCTCGTCGCCGCCCTGGCCTTCCCCGAGCGGCTCGCGCGGGCCGATGGCGGTTCGTACCTCATGGTGAACGGCACCCGCGCCGAGCCGGGGGCCGGGTCGGGTCTGCGCGGTGCGCCCTGGCTCGCCGTCGCCGTCGCCGACCGGCCCGTGGGAGCGGGGCACGCGCGCGTGCGGCTCGCCGCCGCGGTGGACGAGGACGTGGCGCGCCGGGCCGCCGCGGCGCTGCGCTCCGAGGCGGACGAGGTCCGCTGGAACGGAGGGGACGTCGTGGCGCGGGGCGTGGAACTGCTCGGGGCCGTCGAGCTGACGGTGCGGCCGCTGCGGGAGCCCGCACCCGCGGCCGTACGGCAGGCCCTGCTCGACGGGCTGCGGGAGGAGGGGTTGGGGCTGCTGCGGTGGTCCCCGGAGGCCCGGGTGCTGCGGCAGCGGCTCGCCTTCCTCCGGATGCGCCTCGGTGAGCCGTGGCCGGACGTCTCCGACGACGCGCTGCACGCGCGCGTGGACGCCTGGCTGGAGCCCGAGCTGAGCCGCGCCCGGCGGCGCGCCGATCTGGCGCGCATCGACGCCGAAGACGCCCTCACCCGGCTGCTTCCCTGGGCCGGCGGGGATGCGGCCCGCCTCGACGAGCTCGCGCCCGAGCGGATCACCGTGCCGAGCGGGTCCAGGATCCGGATCGACTATGCCGATCCCGAGCGGCCCGTCCTCGCCGTCAAGCTGCAGGAGATGTTCGGGCTCCAGGAGTCTCCCCGCGTCGCCGGGGTGCCCGTCCTGGTGCATCTGCTCTCCCCCGCCGGGCGGCCGGCCGCCGTCACGGCCGATCTCGCCTCCTTCTGGCGGGACGGCTACCGGGCCGTGCGGGCCGAGCTGCGCGGCCGCTATCCCAGGCACCCCTGGCCCGAGGACCCGGCCGGCGCGGAGCCGACCCGGCACACCAACGCGCGCCTCAGGCGGTGACCGGCTCCGGCTCCGCGGCCTCGGCGGGTGCCGGATCTCCGGGGCGGCGGCCGCGCGCCTCCAGCCAGAGGGACAGGCACAGCAGGCAGGCGCCCAGCACGAGGAAGCCCCACGGCAGGTAGGACGTCAGCATGAGGATCAGCAGGCGGTTGTGCTTGACGAGCGCGACCGTCGACCGGATGTAGTCCTCGCGCATCTTCACGTGCCCGGCGAACGCCGTGACCCGGTCGCGGCCTCCCAGGAGCGTGCCGCCGCGCAGCTCCTCCTTGTGGATCTCCTCGCCGTAGACGGGTGCGCCGGTCACGGGTTCGACCCAGAACCTGCGGACCGTGGTGTACCAGCGGGTCGTGCCCGTCTTCGCGACCGACTCGGGGGTGATGCCCTGGACGGGCATCGTCTTGGGGAAGGAGACCTTGGTCCAGGGGATGGTCTGCTCGAAGTAGTAGACCTTCAGGCCGCGGAAGGTCCGGGTGCCCCGGTAGTGGATGGGGGCCGTGGTGCGCGTCTGCGCGTCGAAGTACTCGTAGTCCCTCTTCTGCGTCAGGAAGGGCCACTTGAACTCGATGCCGTCGCGGCGGACCGGGTCACCGTCGACCATCTCGCCGGTGGCGTGGACGGGTTCCTGGCTGTGCGCGTCGAAGATGTAGCGCTCGGGGATGCGGGAGACCATCTTGCCGTCCGGCCCCTGGACGTAGGACAGGCCGTCCCAGACGACGACGTCCCGGCCGGCCGTCTTCTCGGTCTTCTCCGACGCCTCCACGTCGCCCTTGAGGGTCTGCACGATGGTGACCTTGGGGACCGTGCGGGCCTTCATGGTGCCGTAGTCGAGCAGGGTGGCGTTCCTCGCCTCCAGGACCACGGCCTGGTACTGGTTCGCGGGGATCTTGGCCAGGCGCGGGAAGGCGTACCAGCGCAGCAGCGGGGACAGTGCCGTGAAGAACACGGCGAAGGCGAGCAGGACCAGACCGGCCTTGCGGCGCATCTCGGCTTCCTCCCTGTGCGTGCGGTGCGGGTTCCCGGGCCCGTGCGTCATGTCGCCCGGGCCCGGTGCGTCACGGATGACTGGGGACCGTCGTCAGCAGCGGTTTCGGGGAGGTCGCGCCGGACGGTGAGCCCATGGCCGTCATGGTGAACACCATGGCGAGCGCCACCGCGAGACCGATCGCGGCTGCGACGAGGGCGCGCATACGGGCCTCCCCGGGCCGGAGCCAATGCATCTGATACGTCGTCAGGTCCGGCACCGTAGCAACGGGCGCGCGAGATGAGAACACGTCGCACGCACAGTCCCGCACACGACGGCGGCGCCCCTCC
>NZ_JBHUDX010000010.1:72643-79151 GCF_042678285.1 Streptomyces caeni | reverse complement strand
GAGGAGGGGCGCCGCCGTCGTGTGCGGGCGGACCTGGCCGCCCTAGGAGGTGGATCCCGCCGACGGAGCGGCCGGCGGGGTCGTGGCCGGCGGGGTCGTGGCCGGCGGCGTGGTGGCCGGTGGGGTGGTGGCCGGTGGGGTGGTGGCCGGCGGGGTCGTGGCCGGTGCCACCGTCAGTTCGACCGTCAAGGTGGCGCCGCCCGCGGTGGTGACGCGCAGCAGGAACGTGCCGGTCGTGTCGTCGGCGTACAGCTTCGGGAGCTTCAACAGCCCGTCGGCGTCGGTCGTCAGACCGGTGAGGGTACGTACGGTCTTGCCGTCGGCGTCCTTGAAATAGGGTCCCTTGTCGTTCTCGGCCGGGTCGTCGGCCGTCTCGACGAGGGTCGCCGTGGCCGCGACACCTTCCGCGACGGCGCCCTTGTACGTGGCCTTCACCTCGACCTGGTCGGCGAACTCGCCGCCGGGAGTGCAGCTCAGCGAGGTGTCACTGGTGCGCGCGAGGGCATCGGCCTGGCGCTCGGTGACGGTCGCCGTGTAGGCGAGGCCGGTGACCGTGCGGCCCACGACGAGGGCGCGGACCACGAAGGCACCGGTCTTCTCGCCGGCCACGAGCGCGGGGGCGGTGGCCTTTCCCGCGCTGTCGGTGACGACGGTCGCCGCCTTCTCGCCGCCGGTGAAGGCGGCGTCCGTGTCGCCGCTGATCACGAACCGGACGCGGACCTTCGGCACGGCCTTGCCGGCCTTGGTCACGGCCTTCACCACGATGTCGCGGTCGAACGTGTCGCCCGCCATGGCCGAGAGACCGCCGGTGCCGCCGTCCGCAAGGTGGTCCACGGTGTCGGTGCTGGTGGGGGGCGGCGTCGGCGGCTTGGTGGGCTTGCCGGGCGACGATGGAGGCGTGCTCGGCTTGGCAGGGCCGCCGGTGGTGGGCTTCGCGGGCTTCTTCGGCGGCCGGGTGGGCGTGGTGTCGGGGCCGGAGGTGGCGTCGCTGTGGTGCGAGGGGAGCGTGCCCGAGCCGTCCGGGATGGAGTGCGTGCCCTTGCGGTAGTACTCGTACCAGGACAGGACGGTGTTCAGGTACGCCTGCGAGTTGTTGTAGCCCAGGATGGCGGCGTTCATGTCGGTCTGGACCGACAGGTCGCGGTCTGCGCGGCAGAGGTAGTGGGCGGCGGCGAGGGCCGCGTCGTAGACGTTGTTGGGGTCCTTGACGCCGTCGCCGTTGCCGTCACGGCCCGCCCAGGACCAGGTCGAGGGGATGAACTGCATGGGGCCGACCGCGCGGTCGTAGGTGCTGTCGCCGTCGTAGGCGCCGTGGTCGGTGTCCTTGATGCGGGCGAAGCCGTTGCCGTCGAGGACGGGGCCGAGGATCTTCGAGTAGGTCGTGCCGTTCGCGTCGACCCGCCCGCCACGGGCCTGGCCCGACTCCACCTTGCCGATCGCGGCGAGGAGTTCCCAGGGCAGGTTGCAGCCCGGCTTGGACTGCCGGATCTCCGCTGCGGCCTTCTTGTAGGCGTCGAGGACGGTGGCGGGTATGCCGGCCTCACCGGAGGTGTCGGTGGTGGGGCCCGTGCTCGCGGCGGGCGGGTCGGTGGGGCTGTTGAGCGGCGGGAGATCGGTGTAGTAGCCGCCGTTTCCGGTGGCGGTGTCGTCGCCGCCCCGGCCCGCGCCGGTGTCGTCGGCATCGGGCGTGGCCTCGGCGCCGGTGGTCCGTCTGCCCTGGTCGTCGGTGGTCACTCCCGGAGCCTGGGACGCGGCCAGAGCCGCGACCGCCGCCGCGGCCACCGCTGTGGTTGCCGCACCCTTGCGCAGCCTCCTGCCGAAATGCGCCGCCATTGAGCGAATCCCTCCCGTCGACGACCCTGCGTGTGCGGTTGTGCTGATGCCCGTGTCCGGCCGCGCCCGGCGCGGCGACCCAGTGACACTACGACAACTTCCCCTGCCCGGGCACCTGCTGGTGCCGGGTTCTCACCGGTTGGCCATACGCCCTCGGCCCGGGTGCCGAGCCCCACAGAGCACCTCACCCTCTTCTTGCGTCCCTCATACTGGACGTCTGTGATCGCCGGGTGGTTGTACCCGGCCAGCATCTGCCGCGGGGGGCCGACCTTGCCGTTCACTCTGAGCCACGCCGCGGCCGTGCTCCCGGCCGTGCGCAACGACGGGTCGGGCCGGGGGCGGCTGGTGCCCGCGGTCCTCGTCGCGGGTTCGTTCGCGCCCGACATGACCTATTTCACGGCGAGCGTGGTGCCCGGAGCGATGGAGTTCGGCACGGTCACGCACTCCTTCGCCGGGGTGTTCACGGTCGACGTGCTCATCGCCTGGGCCCTGGCCGGGGCGTGGCTGGTACTGCGCGAGCCGCTGGTGGCGCTGGTGCCGCGGGCGGTGCGGGGGCGGGTCGCGGTCCTGGTGCGCTGTGGCGCACCCCGGCGACGGCTCTCGCCCGCGCCGGCCGTCCGGTGGTATGTCTCCGCGGCACTGGGCGCGCTGACGCATGTCGTGTGGGACGCGTTCACGCATCACGACCGGTGGGGGGTGCTGCTGTTTCCCGTGCTGGGGCGGGAGTTCGCCGGCGCGCCGCTGTTCTGGTACCTGCAGTACGGGAGTTCGGCGCTGGCGGCCGTGGGGATCGCGGTGTTCGTGACGGTCGCACTGCGGCGGACGCCGGCCCGATCGGCCCGGGTGCCGGGGGTGCCGGTGCTGTCGCGGGCCGACCGGTGGCTGGCGGGCGCGGTGATCGGCGGCTGCACGGTGGCGGGGGCGGTGCAGCGGGCGTCGCGCTGGTGGGACTACTGGGGGGCGACCGCGAAGCCGTGGGAATTGATCCCGACGGTGTGCTTCGGCTCGGGCGCGGGTCTCCTCGTCGGGCTGGCGCTGTACTCGGCGGGGGTCAGAAAATGGCGTCCGGCCACGTCCGGCCATGACCGGGCGGGCACCGGACCACGGCGGCCGGTGCCCCGCCGCTGACCCGCCGCCGGCCACTCAGGCGGCGCGCACCCGGAGGACGCCGCTGCCCCGGGCGCCCGCACGGCACCGCACCGACCGGTGTCCCCTCGCCCGCCGCCCGCCACCCGCCACCCGCCGCCTAAACGGGGCGGCCCGGGAAGCCGCGGCGGGCCGCCGGTCCATGCACCTTCTCCCGGACCCGGGCGAGGACGGCGCGCACCCGGAAGGCGGCAGCGACGCCCGGCGGGCGGGCAGGCCGGGGGCGGACACCGGCGCCGACGGGGCCGGAGGGGTGCGGCGCGGCCGGTGACAGGGCCCTGATGCGCGGGACGAACACGGTCCGGACGGTGCGGAGGCCCTGGCAGATCCGGACGGTGCATCCGAGGAGCCGGGCCGAGCCGTGTGAGGCGGGCAGACGGACCGTGCTCGCGCCGGGGGCGTAGGCCGGGACGGAGGACACCGGAGCCGCGAACACGGCGGGCACGGGGGTCGCCTTCCGGCGAGGGGACGTGCGTATACCCATGGCCGCCTTTGTACGCCGGCCCCGACGGGACGGCGTCTTCACGGGGGCCGCCCGGGTGACGTCTCCCCGCAGCGGTGGAGCCGGGGCACCGGCTGACCGGGCGCCGCCCGCCCACGGGACCCGGGCGCCCCGGCTGCCCCCACCGTCACACGCCACAGACCACACGCCGGAGACCACGGGCCACGGGCCACCGGCCACCGGCCACCGGCCACCGGCCACCGGCCACCGGCCACCGGCCACCGGCGCGGAGGCTAGTGCGCCGCCGATTCCCAGTCCCCGCCGACGCCCACCGAGACGTCCAGCGGTGCCCTGAGGTGGACTGCGCCCGCCATCTCGCGGCGGACCACTTCCTCCGTCTTCTCGCGCTCGCCCGGGGCGATCTCCAGGACGATTTCGTCGTGGACCTGGAGGAGCATGCGGGACATGAGGCAGGCCTCCCGCAGGGCCCGGTCCACGTTCAGCATGGCGATCTTGACGATGTCCGCGGCCGTGCCCTGGATCGGGGCGTTCAGCGCCATGCGTTCCGCCATCTCCCGGCGCTGGCGGTTGTCGCTGTTGAGGTCGGGCAGGTAGCGGCGGCGGCCGAAGAGGGTCTCCGTGTACCCCGTCGCCCTCGCCTCGTCCACCACCCGGCGCAGATAGTCCCGTACCCCGCCGAAACGCTCGAAGTAGGTGTCCATCAGGGCACGGGCCTCCGCCGCCTCGATGTTCAGCTGCTGCGACAGGCCGAACGCCGACAGGCCGTACGCCAGCCCGTACGACATCGCCTTGATCTTGCGCCGCATCTCCGCGTCCACCGCCGAGCGTCCGACGCCGAACACCTGGGAGGCGACCGTGGTGTGCAGGTCCTCACCGGAGGTGAACGCCTCGATCAGGCCCTCGTCCTCCGACAGGTGCGCCATCACCCGAAGTTCGATCTGGCTGTAGTCGGCCGTCATCAGGGAGTCGAAGCCGTCGCCCACCACGAAGCCGCGCCGGATCGCCCTGCCCTCGTCCGTCCGCACCGGGATGTTCTGCAGGTTCGGGTCGGTCGAGGACAGGCGGCCCGTCGCCGCGACCGTCTGGTTGAAGGTGGTGTGGATCCGGCCGTCCGCGGCGATCGTCTTGATCAGGCCCTCGACCGTCACCCGCAGCTTCGCCTGCTCCCGGTGGCGCAGCATGATCACCGGCAGTTCGTTGTCCGTCTGGGTCGCCAGCCACGCCAGCGCGTCGGCGTCGGTCGTGTAACCCGTCTTGGTCTTCTTCGTCTTGGGCAGGCCCAGCTCACCGAAGAGGACCTCCTGGAGCTGCTTGGGCGAGCCCAGGTTGAACTCGTGCCCGGCCGCCGCGTACGCCTCCTTCACCGCCTGCTGGGCGGCGCCCGCGAACATCTGCTCCATGGCCTCCAGGTGCGCACGGTCCGCCGCGATGCCGTGCCGCTCCATGCGGGCGAGCAGCGCGGAGACGGGCAGCTCCATGTCGCGCAGCAGGTCCGCCGCGCCGACCTCCCGCAGCCTCTCCTCGAACGCCTGGCCGAGGTCGAGGATCGTACGGGCCTGGATCATCAGCGCCTCGGCCTCGGCGCCCTCGTCCGCGCCGAAGGCGAGCTGCCCGTCGGCCGCGGCCGCCGGCGCCAGCTCCCGGCCCAGGTACTCCAGCGACAGCGCGTCCAGCGCGAAGGTGCGCCGTCCCGGCTTGACCAGGTAGGCGGCGAGTGCCGTGTCCATGGCCACGCCCTCGACGGACCAGCCGTGCTCGGGGAAGACCCGCATCGCGCCCTTGGCGTTGTGCAGCACCTTCGGCCTGGCGGGGTCGGCGAGCCACTCCGTGAACGCCTTCTCGTCCGCCTCGTCCAGCTGCGTCGGGTCGAACCAGGCCGCCGCCCCGTCGGCCGCCGCGAGCGCGACCTCGGCGACCGCCCCCGTGCCCAGTGCCCATGCGTCGACCGTGGCCACGCCCAGGACCTGCAGGCCGTGCTCGGCGAGCCACGGCTTCAGCTCGCCGGCGCCCAGCACCGCCCCGTCCAGCTCGACGCCGTCGAGGACCGGGCCCGCCGCCTCGGCCTCCTCCGCGCCCGGGTCGACGGCCAGCAGCCGCTCCCGCAACGACGGATTGCGGATCTCCAGGGTGTCCAGGACCATCGCGACGGCCTTGCGGTCGTACGGCGCGCGCTCGAGGTCCGCCACCGTCTTCGGCAACTCGACGGTGCGCACCAGTTCCGTCAGCCGGCGGTTCGTCTTCACCGACTCCAGGTGGTCGCGCAGGTTCTGTCCGGCCTTGCCCTTGACCTCGTCGACGCGCTCGACCAGATCCGCGAACGAACCGAACTGGTTGATCCACTTCGCGGCCGTCTTCTCGCCGACCCCGGGGATGCCCGGCAGGTTGTCCGAGGGGTCGCCGCGCAGCGCCGCGAAGTCCGGGTACTGGGCCGGCGTCAGCCCGTACTTCTCCAGGACCTTCTCCGGGGTGAACCGGGTCAGCTCCGAGACGCCCTTCGTCGGGTACAGCACCGTCGTGTTCTCGGTGACCAGTTGGAAGGAGTCGCGGTCCCCGGTGACGATCAGCACCTCGAAGCCCTCGGCCTCGGCCTGGGTGGCGAGCGTGGCGATGACGTCGTCCGCCTCGAATCCCTCGACCGCGAAGCGCGGGGCGTGCATGGCGTCCAGCAGCTCCCCGATCAGCTCCACCTGGCCCTTGAACTCGTCCGGGGCCTTCGAGCGGTTCGCCTTGTACTCCGTGAACTCCTCGGAGCGCCAGGTCCTGCGCGAGACGTCGAACGCCACCGCGAAGTGGGTGGGCGCCTCGTCGCGCAGCGTGTTCGCCAGCATCGACGCGAAGCCGTAGATCGCGTTCGTCGGCTGGCCCGTCGCGGTCGTGAAGTTCTCCGCGGGCAGCGCGAAGAACGCGCGGTACGCCAGTGAGTGCCCGTCCATGAGCATCAGCCGGGGACGGCCGCCGCCGGAGGTCTTCTGGGTCTTCTTCGATGCTGTCTCTGCCACGTCCCCGATCCTGCCACGCCCCACTGACAGCGGGAGCCGCCCGTGAGCCACGGGACCGCCCGCCGGA
>NZ_JBHUDX010000010.1:24812-72625 GCF_042678285.1 Streptomyces caeni | reverse complement strand
GTGTCCGGCCGGCCGGCGGAAACCGGGCGAGGGCGTCGACGGTGGCCCGTGCGAGGATCGAAGACGTAGCTCACACAGGTACGCGAAGGGGAGAGCCGAGATGGCCAGCAAGCCGCCCAAGGGTGACCCGGTGCAGGATGCTCCGCAGGTCACCGAGCCCCAGCACGCGGCCGCGGGTCTTCCCGCCGTCGGGCACACCCTGCGCGTCGCCCGGAAGCAGATGGGCGTGCGCCGCACCGCGCTCACCCTCCTCCGCGTCAACCAGAAGGACGGCTTCGACTGTCCGGGCTGCGCCTGGCCCGAGCCGGGCCACCGGCACACGGCGGAGTTCTGTGAGAACGGCGCCAAGGCGGTCGCCGAGGAGGCCACCCTGCGCCGGGTCACCCCGGAGTTCTTCGCCGCGCACCCGGTGGCCGACCTCGCGACCCGCAGCGGCTACTGGCTGGGCCAGCAGGGGCGCCTGACCCATCCCGTCCACCTCCCCGAGGGGGGCACGCACTACGAGCCCGTCACCTGGGAGCGCGCCTTCGGCATCATCGCCGAGGAGATCGCCGCGCTCGGCTCCCCCGACGAGGCGGTCTTCTACACCTCGGGCCGCACGAGCAACGAGGCGGCGTTCCTCTACCAGCTCTTCGCCCGCGAACTGGGCACCAACAACCTGCCCGACTGCTCGAACATGTGCCATGAGTCGTCCGGCTCCGCGCTCTCCGAGACGATCGGCATCGGCAAGGGCAGCGTCCTCCTGGAGGACCTCTACCGGGCGGACCTGATCATCGTGGCCGGGCAGAACCCGGGCACCAACCACCCGCGCATGCTGGCGGCCCTGGAGAAGGCCAAGGCCAACGGCGCGAAGGTCATCAGTGTCAACCCGCTGCCCGAGGCGGGCCTGGAACGCTTCAAGAACCCGCAGACCCCCCAGGGCATGCTCAAGGGCGCGGCCCTGACCGACCTGTTCCTGCAGATCCGCCTCGGCGGGGACCAGGCCCTCTTCCGTCTCCTCAACAAGCTGGTCATCGAGACGGAGGGCGCGGTCGACGAGGAGTTCGTACGCGACCACACCCACGGCTTCGAGGAGTTCGCCGAGGCGGCCCGCGCCGCCGACTGGGACGAGACCCTCGCGGCGACGGGCCTCACCCGCGCGCGGATCGAGGAGGCCCTCCGCATGGTCCTGGCCTCCCGCCGCACCATCGTGTGCTGGGCCATGGGCCTGACCCAGCACAAACACTCGGTCCCCACCATCCGCGAGGTCGTCAACTTCCTCCTCCTGCGCGGCAACATCGGCCGGCCCGGCGCGGGCGTGTGCCCCGTGCGCGGCCACTCGAACGTGCAGGGCGACCGCACCATGGGCATCTTCGAGCGCCCCGCCCCCGCCTTCCTGGACGCCCTGGAGAAGGAGTTCGGGTTCGCGCCACCGCGCGAGCACGGCTACGACGTCGTCCGGGCCATCCGCGCCCTGCGCGACGGCGAGGCGAAGGTCTTCTTCGCGATGGGCGGCAACTTCGTGTCGGCCTCCCCCGACACCGAGGTGACCGAGGCCGCCATGCGCCGCGCCCGCCTCACCGTGCACGTCTCGACCAAGCTGAACCGCTCGCACGCGGTCACCGGCGCGCGCGCCCTGATCCTGCCCACCCTCGGCCGCACCGAGCGCGACCTCCAGGGCAGCGGCGAGCAGTTCGTGACGGTCGAGGACTCCATGGGCATGGTGCACGCCTCGCGGGGGCGGCTGGAGCCCGCGAGCCCCCACCTGCTGTCCGAACCGGCCATCGTGTGCCGTCTGGCCCGCCGTGTGCTCGGCACCGGCAGCACGGTGCCCTGGGAGGAGTTCGAGAAGGACTACGCGACCATCCGCGACCGCATCGCGCGGGTGGTCCCCGGCTTCGAGGACTTCAACGCGCGCGTGGCCCGCCCGGGCGGCTTCGCGCTCCCCCACGCCCCGCGCGACGAGCGCCGCTTCCCGACGGCCACCGGCAAGGCCAACTTCACGGCGGCCCCCGTCCAGTACCCGAAGCTGCCCAAGGGCCGGCTGCTGCTGCAGACCCTGCGCTCGCACGACCAGTACAACACCACGATCTACGGCCTGGACGACCGCTACCGCGGCATCAGGAACGGCCGCCGCGTCGTCCTCGTCCATCCCGAGGACGCCCGCGCGCTGGGCGTGGCGGACGGCTCGTACGTCGACCTGGTCAGCGAGTGGCACGACGGCGTCGAGCGCCGGGCGCCCGGCTTCCGCGTCGTGCACTACCCCACCGCCCGGGGCTGCGCCGCCGCCTACTACCCCGAGACCAACGTCCTGGTCCCGCTGGACGCCACCGCCGAGACCAGCAACACCCCCGCCAGCAAGTCCGTCGTGGTCCGCCTGGAACAATCGGCGACCGACTGAGCGTTTGCTCAGCCAGCAGCCGAGTAACCGATCACCACGAACGGAGCCGTCCCATGGGCGAGCAGCACACCGTGAAGTTCCCGCAGGACGTCATCGACGAGTACGCCGCGCTCGGCGTCGACCTGCCCGCCCTGTTCTCCGCCGGGCACCTCGGCACCCGCATGGGCGTCCAGATCGTCGAGGCGTCCGCGGACCGGATCGTCGGCACCATGCCGGTGGAGGGCAACACCCAGCCGTACGGACTGCTGCACGGCGGCGCCTCCGCCGTTCTCGCCGAGACCCTCGGCTCCGTCGGCTCCATGCTGCACGGCGGCAGCTCCAAGATCGCCGTCGGAGTCGACCTGAACTGCACCCACCACCGAGGGGTGCGCTCGGGCCTGGTCACCGGTGTCGCCACGCCCGTCCACCGGGGGCGCTCGACCGCGACGTACGAGATCGTGATCAGCGGCGAGGACGGCAAGCGGGTGTGCACCGCCCGTCTCACCTGCCTGCTGCGCGACGTGAGGCCGGGCGACGAGGCGCCCGTGCGCACGACGGGCTGAGACGCGAGGCGGATGTCCGCACCACCGTTGCCCCTGGGCACCCGGCGGCTTAGCGTCATGGCATGGGAACGGGAGGCACCCCCCGACCGGGGGTGACGGCGCTCGACCTTCGGCTGCGGCCGGTGATTCCTACCGGCACGGCGGCGGTCACCTGCCGCGCATCCCTCTCCGGCCACGCGACGAGCACCGGGCTGACCGCCTCCGCCCCGGTGCCACCACGAGCCGCACCCGCCGATGACCGGTGCGCGCGGGTCGTCGCGCACCGGTCACGCACGGCACCGGACAGCGACGGGGACCGCGCGTCGGCGGGACCCTCCAGGGGGCGGTACGGGACCTGGCAGGGGAACGTGGACCACGCGCGGGCCGAAAACAAGCGTAGCGGCGCCGAGGCGGCCGAGGAGTCGATCGACGGCAGAACGGGCGGCGGGGACGCCGACCGGAACCGTCGCGGCGGACCGGGCAAGGACCCGTGGCGATGAGCGGTATCGGTCCCGTCGAGCCGGGCGAGGGGACGCACGCATGGAACGCCACGGATCCGGACTCCCCACTGCCGTCCGCCGCTCCGCGCGGACGCCTCCTGCGGGTGTACGGGCGGCACCGCCGTGCCGCCCTGACAGCGGCGGCGGTCGCCGCGCTCTTCGCGGGTGGCGGTTACCTCTACGCGACCCGACCGCAGAAACCGCCGCCTCCGCCCCCGCCGTACCCCTCCCAGGCCATCGACTTCACCTACCTGAACAGGGACGTCACACCCCGGGACGCGCCTCCCGGAAGTTTCAGCCTCGCCCTGGCGGTCAGCGTGCGGTCGGGCCCGCCGGTGACCGTGACGCGGATCACCCAGCCCTATGCGGGCCTGTCGCTGACCTCGGCACCCAGTACACCTTTCCGGACAACCGCAGACTCCCCCCGCAAGATCACTATCACCCTGCATGTGACGGAATGCGGGAATGTCCCGAAGAATGCCGGCCTCCCTTTCCTGGATGTAACTCTGCGTAACACGCGCGCAATAGAGGTGCACAGTTTCATTCCGGGACCGCGTTACGCACACGATCTCTCCGAGGCCCTGCACGCCGCCTGCAGCGACGATGCGACGTAATCGCCGAATCCATCGACGCACCCGAAAGCATCCCGCCCATCCTGGAGATTCTCACCATGCGGACAGGGCGAATCGGGCCGAATTTCGCACTTCCCCCCGCTCAGTACCGCTGTCCATTACCTCGTGTCATAACAAGAGCGTCACAGCATGGGTCAACCTCTCCTCCACGTTCCAGCACCCGCTTAGAGTCACGGCCAGTCACCGCGTGGTCGGATTGTCACGTCGACCCAGCGCGCGACTCGGCTGCTTCCAGAGGGAAGGGCTGTGCCAGGGAAAGGACTGATCGTGCGTCAACGTTCGCTCATCGCCATCACCGCCGCGCTGGCGGCGGGAGCGCTCACCCTCACCGCCTGCGGCTCGCGCGACGGCGACAAGGGCTCGGGCTCCAACAGCGGTGGTACCACCGTCACCATCGGAGTAGACGCCCCGCTGACCGGCGACCTGTCCGCGCTGGGCCTCGGCATCAAGAACTCGGCCGACCTCGCCGCCAAGACCGCGAACAAGCAGAACTACGTCAAGGGCGTCACCTTCAAGGTCGAAGCCCTCGACGACCAGGCCCAGCCCTCCTCGGGCCAGCAGAACGCCAGCAAGTTCGTCGCCGACAAGAACGTCCTCGGCGTCGTCGGCCCGCTGAACTCAAGCGTCGCCGAGTCCATGCAGAAGGTTTTCGACGACGCCAAGCTCGTCGAGGTCTCGCCGGCCAACACCAACCCCGCCCTCACCCAGGGCACGAACTGGCAGACCAAGAAGGTCCGCCCGTACAAGGCGTACTTCCGGACCGCGACCACGGACGCCATCCAGGGCCCGTTCGCCGCCCAGTACGTCTACAACGACTCCAAGAAGAAGAAGGTCTTCGTCATCGACGACAAGAAGACCTATGGCGCGGGCCTCGCCGGCACCTTCACCGCGGAGTTCAAGAAGCTCGGCGGCACCGTCGTCGGCACCGAGCACATCAACCCCGACACCAAGGACTTCTCCGCGGTCGCCACCAAGGTGAAGAACTCCGGCGCCGAGGTCGTCTACTACGGTGGCGAGTACCCGCAGGCCGGTCCGCTCAGCAAGCAGATCAAGGCCGCCGGCGCCAAGATCCCGGTGGTCGGCGGCGACGGCATCTACGCCGAGGACTTCATCAAGCTGGCCGGCAGCAGCGCCAGCGGTGACCTCGCCACCTCCGTCGGCGCCCCGGTCGATGAACTCCCCTCCGCCAAGGAGTTCGTGGCCAACTACAAGGCCGCCGGCTACAAGGAGGACTACGCGGCGTACGGCGGCTACTCCTACGACTCCGCCTGGTCGATCATCGAGGCCGTGAAGAAGGTCGTCGACGACAACGGCGGCAAGCTGCCCTCCGATGCCCGTGAGAAGGTCACGGCCGCCATGCAGAACGTCTCCTTCGACGGTGTGACCGGCAAGGTCTCCTTCGACGAGTATGGTGACGCCACCAACAAGCAGCTCACCGTGTACGCCGTCGAGAACGGTGCCTGGAAGGCAGTCAAGTCGGGTACCTTCACCGGCTGACCCACACCCGCATCACCAGAGCCGCGCGGGGCGCTGTTCCACTGGCGCCCCGCGCGGACTCGCTTCCGGTCACATCCGTCGAACGTCCGAAACTCTCGGAGGACATGCGGTGAACGAACTGCCGCAGCAGCTGGTCAACGGCCTGCTACTAGGATCCATGTACGGGCTGATCGCCATTGGCTACACAATGGTCTACGGCATCGTCCAGCTCATCAACTTCGCCCACGGCGAGATCTTCATGACGGGAGCCTTCGGCGCCCTCACCGTCTACGCCTACGTCTTGCCCAGCGGGACGTCCATGTGGGTCGCCCTGCCGCTGATGATCATCGGCGCGATTCTGGTCGCGGTCCTCGTCGCCGTCGGGGCGGAACGATTCGCTTACCGACCACTGCGCAACGCACCGCGCCTCGCCCCTCTCATCACGGCCATCGGCCTCTCCCTCGCCCTTCAGCAGGCCGTCTGGGCCTGGTACCCCGAGGCCAAGTCCGCCCGCACCTTCCCGCAGATCGACGGAGGCCCCTTCCACATCGGCAACGTCACCATCCAGACCGGTGACATCTTCCTGGTGATCGCAGCCCCCATCAGCATGGCCGTCCTGGCCTACTTCGTCCTCAGGACCCGTACCGGGCGCGGCATGCAGGCCACCGCTCAGGACCCCGACACCGCCAAACTCATGGGCGTCGACACCGACCGCATCATCGTGATCGCCTTCGCCCTGGGCGCCGCCTTCGCCGCGGTCGGAGGAGTCGCCTACGGCCTCAAGTACGGCCAGATCGACTTCCGCATGGGCTTCATCCTCGGCCTCAAGGCCTTCACCGCCGCCGTCCTGGGCGGCATCGGCAACATCTACGGAGCCATGATCGGCGGTGTCGTCCTCGGCATCGCCGAAACCCTGGCCACCGCCTACATCGCCGACCTCCCCGCCATGGACAAGTTCGGCAGCCAGTCCTGGGCAGACGTCTGGGCGTTCGTACTCCTCATCCTCGTCCTGTTGTTCAGGCCCCAGGGCCTGCTCGGCGAGCGCGTCGCGGACAGGGCGTGACAACGATGACCACACACACCACCGCACCTGACACCCCCCGCACCCCCACGACCGGCGCACCGTCCGGCCTCGTCGGCATCCCTCCGCGTATCGGACGCGCACTCGCCGTCGGCGGTGCCGTCCTCACCATCGCCTCCACCTTCCTGGCCTGGACCTGGACCGCCGCATTCCCCGGCGACCTCACCGTCTACGGCTACCCCGGCGGCCTGCAGGTCCTCGTCCTCATCGGCGGCGCACTCACCGCTCTCCTCGGCCTCGCCTCCTACGGCGTCACGGGCCTGCGCCGACTCGCCCCCGCAGGCGCCGACGCCGCCGTCAAACTCGCCGCCCTCGCCACGTTCGCCACCGCCTGGTACACGGTCATCGCGATCAGTACCGAACTCGGCGGCATCGTCAACCTCGAACCCGGCGCCTTCATCGTCGCGGTCAGCAGCCTCGCCGCCCTGCTCGGCGCCCTCTCCCTCCCCTTCGAGCGCCCCGAGCCGGACCCCATCGACCCCGATGACACGTCCTGGGAACACTTCAAGCACCGGGCCTCCCACCAGTGGGACACGTTCAAGGCAGCCTTCGCCTCCGGCGCACCCCGCGCCCTGGGCAAACTGCCCTCCCACATCGAGATCCTGATCATCGTCGGGATCCTCGCGCTGGGCCTGCTCGTCTTCACCTACGGCATCGGCACCGAGTACGACGAACTCTTCATCGGCTTCCTCATCACCGCCGGCCTCGGCTTCGCCGCCCTCGGCAAATCCGGCCTGATCAGCCAGGCCTCCCAGCTCACCGCCCGGCACCAGACGATCACCGTCTTCGGCGCCTTCATCGCCGCGGCGCTGTTCCCCTTCACCCAGACCGACGACCAGTACGCGACCCTCGGCGTCTACATCCTGATCTTCGCCACCGTCGCACTCGGCCTGAACATCGTCGTCGGCCTCGCCGGCCTCCTCGACCTCGGATACGTCGCCTTCCTCGGCGTCGGCGCCTACGCCTCGGCCCTCGTCTCCGGATCGCCCAGCTCACCCTTCGACGTGCACTTCCCGTTCTGGGCCGCCGTCCTCATCGGCGCCGCCGCATCCCTGGTCTTCGGCGTGCTCATCGGTGCCCCCACCCTGCGGCTGCGCGGCGACTACCTCGCCATCGTCACCCTCGGCTTCGGTGAGATCTTCCGCATCACGGCCAACAACCTGGACGGCATCTCCGGACCCGACCTCACCAACGGCTCCAACGGCATCTCGTCGATCCCCAACCTCAAGATCCTCGGATTCGACTTCGGCGCGCAGCACGACATCGGCGGATTCACCATCGGCCGCTTCGCCAACTACTTCCTCCTGATGCTGATCATCACCGCCGTCGTCGTGCTCGTCTTCCGGCGCAGCGGTGACTCCCGCATCGGCCGCGCCTGGGTAGCCATCCGCGAGGACGAAACCGCCGCCCTCGCCATGGGCATCAACGGCTTCCGCGTCAAACTCATCGCCTTCGCCGTCGGCGCCTCCCTCGCCGGCCTCGCCGGCACCGTCCAGGCCCACGTCACCTACACAGTGACCCCCGAGCAGTACCTCTTCGCCGGCGCCATCCCGCCCAACTCGGCCTTCCTGCTCGCAGCGGTCGTCCTCGGCGGCATGGGCACGATCGGCGGCCCCCTCATCGGCGCCGCGCTGCTCTTCCTCATCCCGAACAAACTCCAGTTCCTCGGCGACTACCAGCTCTTCGCCTTCGGTGTCGCACTCATCCTGCTGATGCGCTTCCGCCCGGAGGGCCTCATCCCGAACCGGCGTCGCCAACTCGAATTCCACGAAGAAGCCGAAGCGCCCACAGTCCTCAGCAAGACAGGGGCCTGACCACGATGACCACCGACACCACCACGAACGACACAGCCCCGCGCACCACCCCCGGACAGGCCGTACTCGACGCACGCGGCGTCACCATGCGCTTCGGCGGCCTCACCGCCGTACGCGGCGTCGACCTCACCGTCAACAGCGGCGAGATCGTCGGCCTGATCGGCCCCAACGGCGCCGGCAAGACCACCTTCTTCAACTGCCTGACCGGGCTGTACGTCCCCACCGAAGGCGAAGTCCGCTACAAGGGCCGCGTCCTGCCGCCCAAGTCCTTCAAGGTCACCGCCGCCGGCATCGCCCGCACCTTCCAGAACATCCGCCTCTTCGCCAACATGACCGTCCTGGAAAACGTGCTGGTCGGACGCCACACCCGCACAAAAGAAGGCTTCTGGTCAGCCGTACTGCGCGGCCCCGGCTTCCACAAGGCAGAAGCCTCCTCACGCAAACGCGCCATGGAACTCCTGGAATTCGTCGGCCTCGCCCACAAGGCCGAACACCTTGCCCGCAACCTCCCCTACGGCGAACAGCGCAAGCTCGAAATCGCACGCGCCCTGGCCAGCGAACCAGGCCTGCTGCTCCTCGACGAACCCACTGCGGGCATGAACCCCCAGGAGACGCGGGCCACCGAAGAGCTGGTCTTCGCCATCCGCGACATGGGCACCGCCGTCCTCGTCATCGAGCACGACATGCGCTTCATCTTCAACCTCTGCGACCGCGTCGCCGTCCTCGTCCAGGGCGAGAAACTCGTCGAAGGCGACAGCGCGACCGTCCAGGGCGACGAGCGCGTCATCGCCGCCTACCTCGGAGAACCCTTCGAGAACGCCCCCGGTCAGGAAGAGGCCAGCGAAGTCGAGGCCGCCGAGGCACACGCCGAGACCACGACGGACGCCGCTCCCGGCAAGGAGAACGACCGATGACCGCACTGCTCGAGGTCGAGGACCTCCGGGTCGCCTACGGCAAGATCGAAGCCGTCAAGGGCATCTCCTTCAAGGTCGAAGCCGGCGAAGTCGTCACCCTCATCGGCACCAACGGCGCCGGCAAGACCACCACCCTGCGCACCCTCTCCGGCCTCCTCAAGCCGGTCGGCGGCCAGATCAAGTTCAACGGACGATCACTCAAGAAGGTCCCCGCCCACCAGGTCGTCTCGCTCGGACTCGCCCACTCCCCCGAGGGGCGGCACATCTTCCCCCGCATGAGCATCGAGGACAACCTGCGGCTCGGGGCGTTCCTGCGCAGCGACAAG
This sequence comes from Streptomyces caeni, assembly GCF_042678285.1. Lineage (NCBI taxonomy): Bacteria > Bacillati > Actinomycetota > Actinomycetes > Kitasatosporales > Streptomycetaceae > Streptomyces > Streptomyces caeni. Next base: position 62,981 of record NZ_JBHUDX010000010.1, on the reverse strand, counting down.
CCGGGCATCGAAAAGGACATCCAGCGCGCCTACGACCTCTTCCCCATCCTGGGCGAACGCCGCAAGCAGGCCGCGGGCACCCTCTCGGGCGGCGAGCAGCAGATGCTGGCCATGGGCCGCGCCCTCATGTCCCAGCCCCAGCTGCTCATGCTCGACGAGCCCTCCATGGGCCTCTCGCCGATCATGATGCAGAAGATCATGGCGACCATCGCCGAACTGAAGTCCCAGGGCACCACCATCCTGCTCGTCGAGCAGAACGCCCAGGCGGCGCTGTCACTCGCCGACCAGGGCCATGTGATGGAGGTCGGCAACATCGTCCTGTCCGGCACCGGCCAGGACCTGCTGCACGACGAATCCGTACGCAAGGCGTACCTCGGCGAGGACTGAGCGGCCCCCGTCGCGGCGTCGCCGTACACACCGAGGCCCGCACCCCGACGTCAGGGGGGTGCGGGCCTCGCCGTACGCGCGCCGCCGCGGGCGTCAGCCCTTCGCGGCCTTCTTCTCCTCCGCGTCCTGGATGACGGCCTCCGCGACCTGCTGCATCGACATACGGCGGTCCATGGACGTCTTCTGGATCCAGCGGAAGGCGGCCGGCTCCGTCAGCCCGTACTCGGTCTGCAGCACCGACTTCGCCCGGTCGACCAGCTTGCGGGTCTCCAGCCGCTGGGCGAGGTCCGCGACCTCCTTCTCCAGCGTCTTCAGCTCGTTGAACCGCGAGACGGCCATCTCGATCGCCGGTACGACGTCACTCTTGCTGAACGGCTTCACCAGATACGCCATGGCACCGGCGTCACGCGCCCGCTCCACGAGGTCGCGCTGCGAGAAGGCGGTCAGCATCAGCACCGGGGCGATGCTCTCCTCCGCGATCTTCTCGGCGGCCGAGATGCCGTCGAGCTTGGGCATCTTCACATCCAGGATCACCAGGTCGGGCCGGTGCTCACGGGCCAGCTCGACGGCCTGCTCACCGTCGCCGGCCTCACCGACGACGTGGTAGCCCTCCTCCTCGAGCATCTCTTTGAGGTCGAGCCGGATGAGGGCCTCGTCCTCGGCGATGACGACACGGGTCGTCAGCGGAGGCACGTGCGACTTGTCGTCGTCGGCGGCGGGCTGGGGCGACTCGGGGGAGGTCACGGGGGCTCCTTGTCCGGGGCAGGCCAGGTACTGCTCCCAAGAGCCTACCTAGCTGCGGTAAGGTGGAGCACGGCGGGTGACTGCCAACCTTCATTTCAGAGGAAGCCCCGGTAGTCCAGCGGTAGAGACACGGTGCTCAAACCACCGACAGCGTGGGTTCGAATCCCACCCGGGGCACTTTATCTTCGTTTTCAAGGCCGTGCACCAGAGAAGCGGATGTTCACGTTCCCGTGAACATCCGCTTTCTGCCGCTCACCGTCGCCGTGAATGGCACAGGGTGACCACATGTACGACATCGGCACACGTAGACGAGTTCTTGCTCTGGTCTCCCAGGGACGCAGCCTGAACTCGGGGAGCAAGGAGACCGGCATCTCCCGGGCGGCCATCCGGTCCTGGCGGATACGCCTGAACCCTCTGGACTCGAACCGCTCAACTCCGTGCCCGCGATGCTGCGACGCCCCTGGCGCACCCGACGAGCCTGCCGCCCACCCCTACTTACTGGGGCTCCATCTCGGAAACGGCTGCGTGAGCCACCTCAGAAGAGGCGTCTACTCCCTCCGCATTGCGTGCGCCGAGGCCTGGCCGGGCCTCATCCACGCGTGCACCGAATCCATGCAGGCGGTACGCCCCGCCAACAAAATGTTCCGTGTGCGGCAAAAGGGTTGTCAGTACGTCACCTGCTACAGCAAGCAACCGCCCTGCCTGTTCCCTCAACACGGCCCCGGCAGAAAGCACGAGCACCGGATCAACCTCGCCCCCTGGCAGCAGGAAATCGTCGACGCCCACCCCTGGGAATTCATCCGCGGCCTCATCCACTCCGACGGCTGCCGCATCACCGACTGGACGACTCGCCTGGTCACCGGTGAACGCAAGCGCTACGAATACCCGCGGTACTTCTTCACCAACACGTCGGCGGACGACGTAAAGCTCTTCACGGACACCCTCGACAAGGTCGACGTCGAATGGAAGCTGCTCAACCAGAGCCGCACTGCCGTTGCCGTGTCCGTCGCTCGAAAAGCCTCCGTCACCCTCATGGACGCCCGCGTGGGCCCAAGTACCGACCCTCCACCGCCCCCAGCGCGGGAAGGACCGCGGGGAGGGCCACGCCCCCCTACCTTGGCCTGTCTTCTTCCCCGATGCGGTGCACCCGGACCATGTTCGTCGAACCCGACACCCCGGGCGGCGAGCCGGCCGTGATCACCACGATGTCGCCCTTGTGGCAGCGGCCGTACTTCAGCAGCAGTTCGTCGACCTGGTCGACCATCGCGTCCGTGGAGTCGACGTGCGGGCCCAGGAACGTCTCCACGCCCCAGGTGAGGTTGAGCTGGGAGCGGGTGGCCGGGGCGGGTGTGAAGGCCAGGAGGGGGATCGGGGAGCGGTAGCGGGACAGGCGGCGGGCGGTGTCGCCGGACTGGGTGAAGGCGACGAGGAACTTCGCGCCGAGGAAGTCGCCCGTCTCGGCGGCCGCGCGGGCTACGGCGCCGCCCTGGGTGCGCGGCTTGTTGCGTTCCGTCAGCGGAGACAGGCCCTTGGCGAGGATGTCCTCCTCCGCCGCTTCCACGATGCGGGCCATCGTCCCGACCGTCTCGGTGGCGTATTTGCCGACGCTGGTCTCGCCGGAGAGCATCACCGCGTCCGTGCCGTCGATCACCGCGTTGGCCACGTCGGATGCCTCGGCCCTGGTCGGGCGGGAGTTGTCGACCATCGAGTCGAGCATCTGAGTGGCGACGATGACGGGCTTGGCGTTGCGCCTGGCGAGCTTGATGGCCCGTTTCTGGACGATGGGGACCTGTTCGAGGGGCATTTCGACGCCGAGGTCGCCGCGGGCGACCATGATGCCGTCGAAGGCGGCCACGATGTCGTCGATGTTCTCGACGGCCTGCGGTTTCTCGATCTTCGCGATGACGGGGAGGCGGCGGCCCTGCTCGTCCATGATGCGGTGGACGTCCGTGATGTCCCGGCCGCTGCGGACGAAGGAGAGGGCGATGACGTCGACGCCGGTGCGCAGGGCCCAGCGGAGATCGTCCTCGTCCTTCTTGGAGAGGGCGGGGACGGAGACGGCGACGCCGGGGAGGTTGAGTCCCTTGTGGTCGGAGACCATGCCGCCTTCGACGACGGTGGTGTGGACGCGGGGGCCGTCGACGGAGGTGACTTCGAGGGCGACCTTGCCGTCGTCGACGAGGATGCGCTCGCCGGGGGTGACGTCGGCGGCGAGTCCGGCGTAGGTGGTTCCGCAGGTGTGGCGGTCGCCTTCGGTGCCTTCCTCGACGGTGATGGTGAAGGTGTCGCCGCGTTCAAGGAGTACGGGGCCTTCGGCGAACCGGCCGAGTCGGATCTTCGGGCCCTGAAGGTCTGCGAGGATTCCGACGCTGCGTCCGGTCTCGTCGGCAGCCTTCCGCACGCGCCGGTAGCGCTCCTCGTGGTCGGCCTGGCTGCCGTGGCTGAGGTTGAAGCGGGCGACGTCCATTCCGGCTTCTACCAGTGCCTTGATCTGGTCGTACGAGTCGGTGGCGGGTCCCAGGGTGCAGACGATCTTTGCTCGGCGCATGGTTCGAGCCTAGGGCTTACCGGCGGGTAGAGAATTGGCCGGGCATGACTACTCAACAACCTTTGGGTGAAGCATTATTGACAAGTGTTGAATTGTGCGGTGGCGTGCTCCGATGAGCATCCCGGGATGTTTCCGGGGTGTTCCCGGTAAGCCGTCGGGTCTCTTCCGGCCCGCTTGTCCGCGGTTTGTCGGACCTGCCCCAGGGTGGTGGTCCGGGTGACTACAGCCGCGGGGGCGCCATGGTGAACCGGGCGTTGACGCGGGCGTGGATGTGCTGGCGCTCGGGTTCGAGGTCGAGGGGCGCGGCCTCTTCTGGCACGGAGGCGCCGTAGGCCATGGACCGCATGGCGGGGGCGGCGGCGACCGCGATGGGGTGGGCGTCCTCGGCACCGATGTCGGCGAGTTCGACGAGGGCGGTGAGGGTGGTGTCGAGGGCGTCGGCGTACTCGCGGGCGCGCTGTACCGCCTCGCGTACGGCCTGCTGCCGGGCCGTGCGGTGGGCGGGCGAGTCGGGCCGGAGGGACCACCAGGGGCCGTCGACGCGAGTGAGTTCGAGGTCGGCGAGGCGGGTGGTGAGTTCGCCGAGCGCGGTGAAGTCGGTGAGTTCGGCGGTGAGGTGCACACGGCCGTGGTAGGCGCGGACGCGTTCGCCGCGGCCGTACTTGGTGAGTTCGGGGCTGAGGGTGAAGGCTCCGGTCTCCAGTTTCTCGACCGCCTGCCCGTAGCTCTTGATGAGGTCCAGGGCGGCGGCGTTGCGGCGTGTGAGGTCGTCGAGTGCGGTGTGGCGGTCGGTGCCGCGGGCGCTGACGGTGACGCCGATGCGGGCGATCTCGGGGTCGGCTTCGAGGTGGGCCTCTCCGCAGACGGCGATGCGGGGGGCCTCGGGGGTGCCGTAGGGGGCGGGGGCCGGTGCGGGGCTGGAGGTCATACGTCCCACTCTGTCACCGATGCGCCACGGGGGTGCATGTTCCGGTCATCAGATCGCAACCTGCGGGGTCTGTTGCGGTTCGTCATGGACAAGCCAGAATCTACGCGCGTCGTTGACCATTTTCCGAGGAGTCGCAGACATGCCGTTGAACCGCCGGAAGTTCCTGAAGAGATCCGCTGCGACCGGGGCGGGGGTGGCTCTGACGGGTGCCGCGGCGGCTCCGGCGGCCCGTGCCGCGTCGGGCGTCCCGTCGGGCGGGCGCCGCAAGCGGTACTCCCTGACGGTGATGGGCACGACGGATCTGCACGGGCACGTGTTCAACTGGGACTACTTCAAGGACGCGGAGTACGCGGACAAGGCGGGCAACGCCCAGGGGCTGGCGCGGATCTCGACCCTGGTCAAGCAGGTCAGGCAGGAGAAGGGCCACTGCAACACCCTGCTGCTGGACGCGGGCGACACGATCCAGGGCACTCCGCTGGCGTACTACTACGCCAAGGTCGATCCGATCACCGCCGAGGACGGTCCGGTGCATCCGATGGCGCAGGCGATGAACGCGATCGGGTATGACGCGGTGGCGCTCGGGAACCACGAGTTCAACTACGGCATCGAGACGCTGCGGGCGTTCGAGGCGCAGTGCCGCTTCCCGCTGCTCGGTGCGAACGCGCTGGACGCGAAGACGTCGAAGCCGGCGTTCCCTCCGTATGTCATCAAGAAGTTCCGGGTCCGGGGCGCCCCGCCGGTGAGGGTGGCGGTGCTGGGTCTGACCAACCCGGGTATCGCGATCTGGGACAAAGCGTATGTGCAGGGCAGGCTGACGTTCCCGGGGCTGGAGGAGCAGGCGGCGAAGTGGGTGCCGAAGCTGCGGTCGATGGGCGCGGACGTGGTGGTGGTGTCGGCGCACTCGGGCACGTCGGGTACGTCGTCCTACGGGGACCAGGTGCCGTACGTGGAGAACGCGGCGGCCAACGTCGCCAGGCAGGTTCCTGGGATCGACGCGATCCTCGTGGGGCACGCGCATGTGGAGATCCCGGAGCTGAAGGTCACCAACGAGCAGACGGGGCGGACGGTCGTGCTGTCCGAGCCGCTGTGCTACGCGGAGCGGCTCACACTGTTCGACATCGAGTTGGTGTTCGAGAGGGGCAGGTGGGAGGTGGAGTCGGTCGCGGCGTCCCTGCGCAACTCCAACGCCGTGGCCGACGACCCGGAGATCACCCGGCTGCTGTCCGGCGAACACGCGGCCGTGGTGGCGTACGTGAACCAGGTCGTGGGCGAGGCGACGCAGACGCTGACGACGGCCGAGGCGCGCTACAAGGACGCCCCGATCATCGATCTGATCACCACGGTGCAGGAGGATGTGGTCAGGGCGGCGCTGGCGGGCACGGAGTACGCGTCGCTGCCGGTGATCGCGCAGGCGTCGCCGTTCTCGCGGACGTCCGAGATCCCGGCCGGTGAGGTGACGATCCGGGATCTGTCGAGTCTGTACGTCTACGACAACACCCTGGTGGCCAAGCTGCTGACGGGTGCCCAGGTGCGGGCGTACCTGGAGTACTCGGCGGAGTACTACGTGCAGACGGCGGCGGACGCCGCGGTCGACGTGGACAAGCTCACCAACGCGAACAACCGTCCCGACTACAACTACGACTATGTATCGGGTCTCCGGTACGAGATCGACATCGCGCAGCCGGCGGGTTCGCGGATCAGGAACCTGACGTTCGGCGGTGCGGCGCTGGACGACGCGCAGCAGTTCGTGTTCGCGGTGAACAACTACCGCGCGAACGGCGGTGGCGCCTTCCCGCATGTCGCGACGGCGCGGGAGGTGTGGTCGGAGTCGACGGAGATCCGGACCAGGATCGCGGAGTGGGTGACGGCGAAGAAGGTCCTGGATCCGCGGGACTTCGCGTCGGTGGACTGGAAGCTGACCCGGAACGGCACGCCGGTGTTCTAGGGGGTGAGGCCGACGGCGCCCTGTGAGGGCGCCGTCGCTTCTGGTGCCCCGGCAGGCGACGTCTGCCCGTCGAGGAGCGGCGTCGTGGGGGCACCGCCCGCGCGAGCGGAGCCGGGAGCGGGGGAGCGTGCTCCCGGCGTGCCGGCCGGAAGTCCCCGTACCGGACGTACCCGGGCTCTCGGCCGGTGTGGCGAGTGGGGTGCCCCCTGCTCGAAGAGCCCGGGGGAGCATGCCGGGCGTCGCGACGGGGCGAACGATGCCTGTTGGGGCATCAGCGTCCGTCGGCGAGGGGCGCGAGGGCCTCGGCCTGCCGGGCGGGCGGGATCGGGGCGGGTTCCTGGAGGCCGAAGGTCGTGAAGGCGGTGCGCCTGGGCAGCGGGTAGGGGTCCTTGCCGGTGAGGGAGTTGAGGATGGTGGCGCTGCGCCAGGCGGCGAGGCCGAGGTCCGGGGTGCCCACGCCGTGGGTGTGGAGTTCGGCGTTCTGGACGTAGACCGAGCCGGTGACGGCGGGGTCGAGGACCATGCGGAACTGGCCGTCGATGCGGGGGCGTTCGCTGCTGTCGCGGCTCAGGTGGCGGTCGAGTCCGGCGAGGATGCGGTCCAGGGGGCGCTCGCGGTAGCCGGTGGCGAGCACGACGGCGCTGGTGGTGAGGCGCGAGCGGGTGCGCTGCTGGACGTGTTCCAGGTGCAGTTCGACCATGGTGGTGGCGATGCGTCCGGCGGTGCGGACGTGGACGCCGGGGGTGAGTACGGCGTCGGGCCATCCGCCGTGGAGGCTGCGCCGGTAGAGCTCGTCGTGGATGGCGGCGATGGTGTCGGTGTCGATGCCCTTGTGGAGCTGCCACTGGGCGCAGATGAGGCGGTCGCGGACGGGTTCGGCGAGGCCGTGGAAGTAGCGCGTGTAGTCGGGGGTGAAGTGCTCCAGGCCGAGTTTGGAGTACTCCATGGGGGCGAAGGCCTCGGTGCGGGCGAGCCAGTGGATCCTCTCCCGGCCGGCGGGGCGGTGGCGGAGGAGGTCGAGGAAGACCTCGGCCCCCGACTGGCCCGCGCCGATGACGGTGATGTGGTCGGCGGCGAGGAACGCCTCCCGGTGCTGGAGGTAGTCCGCGGCGTGGATGACGGGCACGCCGGGGGTGTCGACCAGGGGTTCCAGGGGTTCGGGCACGTACGGTGCGGTGCCGACGCCCAGGACGATGTTGCGCGCGCGGGTGCGGCCGAGTGAGGTGGCCGCGCCGTCCTCGCCGACGTGGAGGAAGTCGACTTCGAAGACCTCGCGTGCGGGATTCCAGCGGACGGCGTCGACCTGGTGGCCGAAGTGGAGTCCGGGGAGGTTGCCGGCGACCCAGCGGCAGTAGGCGTCGTACTCGACGCGCTGGATGTGGAAGCGCTCGGCGAAGTAGAAGGGGAAGAGGCGGTCGCGGGCCTTGAGGTAGTTGAGGAAGGACCACGGGCTGGTCGGGTCGGCGAGGGTCACCAGGTCGGCGAGGAAGGGCACCTGGAGGGTGGTGCCGTCGATGAGCAGGCCCGGGTGCCAGTCGAACCCGGGGCGCTGTTCGTAGAAAGCGGTGTCGAGTTCGGCCAGGGGGTGGGCGAGGGCGGCGAGGGAGAGGTTGAGCGGGCCGATGCCGATGCCGACCAGGTCGCGAGGGGTGTCGGGCTCATGGTGTCGGGGGTGGGTCATCGGGGCGTGCTTCCTTCCACCAGATTCAGGAGCGCGGCCAGGTCGCCGGGCCGGGTGTGGGGGTTGAGGAGGGTGGCCTTGAGCCAGAGGCGGCCGTCGAGGCGGGCGCGGCCGAGGACGGCGCGGCCGTCGAGCAGGAGGGTGCGGCGGACGGCGGCGACGGTTTCGTCGGACGCGGCGGCGGGCCGGAACAGGACGGTGCTGATGGCGGGCCGGTCGTGGAGTTCGAAGGCGGGGTGTGATCGGACGAGGCGGGCGAACTCCTGTGCAAGGGCGCAGACGTGGTCGGTGAGGGAGCCGAGTCCGGTGCGGCCGAGGACCTTGAGGGTGACGGCGATCTTGAGGATGTCGGGCCGGCGGGTGGTGCGCAGGGAGCGGCCGAGGAGGTCGGGGAGGCCGGCTTCTGTGTCGTCGTCGGCGTTGAGGTAGTCGGCGCGGTGGCGCAGTGCGTGCAGGTCGTGGGGGTCGTGGACGGCGAGGAGGCCGGCGGCGACGGGCTGCCAGCCGAGTTTGTGCAGGTCGAGGGTGATGGTGTGGGCGCGGTCGAGGCCGGTGAGCCGTGCGCGGTGGTGGTCGCTGAAGAGGAGTCCGCCTCCGTAGGCGGCGTCGATGTGGAGGCGGGCGCCGTGGTGGGCGCTGAGATCGGCGATCTCGGGCAGTGGGTCGATGAGGCCTGCGTCGGTGGTGCCGGCGGTGGCGGCGACGAGGAGGGGGCCGGTGAGGCCGGCGAGGGCGGTGGCGAGGGCCGCGGGGTCGAGGATGCCGCGGGGGGCGGGGACGACGACGGGTTCGGGCAGGCCCAGGAGCCAGGCGGCGCGGGTCAGGGAGTGGTGGGCGTTGGATCCGCAGACGAGCCGGACGCTGCCGTGGGATTCGCGGGCGAGGAGGAGGGCGAGCTGGTTGGACTCGGTGCCGCCGGTGGTGACGAGGGCGTCGGCGGCGCCGGCCTCGGTGGCCAGGGCCCGGGTGACGAGCGCCTCCAGTTCCGAGGCGGCGGGCGCCTGGTCCCAGGAGTCGAGGGAGGGGTTGAGGACGCAGGCGGCGAGGTCGGCGGCGGTGGCGACGGCGAGGGGCGGGCAGTGCAGATGGGCGGCGCACAGCGGGTCGGCGGGGTCGGCGGAGCCCTCGGCGAGGGCGTGGACGAGGGCTCGTAGCGCATCCGGGTCGCCCTCCTGCGGCAGTACGTCGCCGACGGCGTCGCGCACTCGTGCGGCGACCGCTTGGGGCCCGCCCGCGGGCAACGGGCCACCGCGTGATCGTGCGCCCTCCCGCAGGGCGTGGAGGACGGTGTCCAGCAACGGCCGCAGCGCGGCGGGGCCTTGGGGTCCCGAGGCGAGGGGCGGCAGGCTCATGGGAGGTCCTCCAGGCGCTCGGCGGGCGGGTCAAGCCGCCTGCGAGGGTCCGGCCCGCCCGAAGAGCACAACGATCCGACCCGGATGGGGGTATTGCCGGGAGGCGGAATGGTTGGCGGTGTGGTAGGGCAGGGGCGTTCCCGGTACCGGCCGGCGCCCGGTGTCGGACCGTGCGCCGGCCGGCTGGGGGCTATGCCTCGCGGATGCGCAGGACGCGTGCCAGGTCGTCGAGTTGGTCGACGAGTGTGCGGTGCAGGGCCGGGGTGAGGTCGGCCTCGCGCAGGCACTGCTCGCCCCGGCTGAGGGTGTCCGCGGAGACGGGGTGGCGGGGGAAGGCCCATCGGCCGGCGGCGACGGCGATGGCGGGGCCGCGGCGGGCGGCGACGGCGGGTGCGTCGCTCCAGTAACGGTCGGCGTACTCCTCTACCAGGTCGGCCTGTTCGGGCTGCCAGAAGCCCTGGGCGGTGGCGGTGAACAGGTAGTTGGAGAGGTCGTCGGTGGTGAACATGGCCTCCCACGCGCGCCGCTTGGCCTCGGGGTCCGGGAGGGCGGCGCGGCAGCGGGCGGCGCCTTCTTGGCCGGTGGCGCTCGGGTCGCGGTCGAGTTCCCCGGCGATGGTGGGCTCGTCGACGGCGCCGAGGACGGCGAGTCTGCCGAGGATGCGCCAGCGCAGTTCTGGGTCGAGTTCGGGTCCGCCGGGCACGGTGCCGTCGGCGAGCCAGGCGGCGATGGTGTCGGGGTGGGCGGCGGCGTCGATGAAGTGGCGTACGGCGGTCAGCCGCAGGCCGGGGTGCGAACCGTCCTCGGTGCGGCGGATGAGGTCGCGGCACAGGCTGGTGAGGATGGTGAGCGCGGCGGGCCGGTCGATGGGGGTACCGCCTCCCCGCTTGAGCGGGGTCGAGAGCTTGGGCGAGGGCAGATAGCGGTCGGCGACGTGGACGGAGGCGAAGGCGAGGACGCCTTCGGCGAGGGCCAGGTCGGTCTCGTGCGGCAGATGGGCGCGGGCGGTCTCCAGGTAGGCGGCGGCGGGGAGGTGGCCGTCGCGCACGGCGTCGCGCAGGGCGTTCCAGACGACGGCCCGGGTGAGCGGTTCGGGCAGCCCGGACAGGGACCCCCGCAGGCTCTGGAAGGACTCGGCATCGAAGCGGACCTTGGCGTAGGTGAGGTCGCAGTCGTTGAGCACGAGCAGCGCGGGGCGTTTGCCCAGGGGCCGTGGCGCGCTCTGCGGGATGTCCAGGGCGAGGCGCTCACGCAGGGTGAGGCCGCCGTTGTCGGCGAGGTCCTGGTCGTAGAGGCCGACGGTGATGCGGTGCGGGCGGCTGCCGTGGTGGTCGACGGTGAGCGAGCAGGTCCCCTCGGCGTGCGTGAGCCGGGGGGTGAGGGTGTCGACGCCGCTGGTGCGCAGCCAGGTGTCGGCCCAGGCGTGCACGTCGCGTTCGGTTGCGCTGGCGAGGGAGTCGATGAAGTCGGCGAGGGAGGCGTTGCCGAAGCGGTGGCGGGCGATGTGGGTGTTGATGCCGGCGAGGAAGTCCTTCTCGCCGAGCCAGGCCACCAGTTGCCGCAGCGCGGAGGCGCCCTTGGCGTAGGAGATGCCGTCGAAGTTGAGGAGCGCGGAGGCGGTGTCGTCGACCGCTTCGGGGGCCACGGGGTGGGTGGAGGGGCGTTGGTCGGCGTCGTATCCCCAGGACTTGCGGGAGACGCCGAAGTGGGTCCATGTGTCGGTGAAGCGGGTGGCTTCGGTGAGGGTCTGGTAGCCCATGTACTCGGCGAAGGACTCGTTCAGCCAGATGTCGTCCCACCAGCGCAGGGTGACGAGGTCGCCGAACCACATGTGGGCCATCTCGTGGGCGATGACCATGGCGCGGGTCTGCCGCTCGGTGTCGGTGACGGCGGAGCGGTAGACGAACTCGTCGCGGAAGGTGACGAGGCCGGGGTTCTCCATGGCGCCGGCGTTGAACTCGGGGACGAACGCCTGGTCGTAGGAGTCGAAGGGGTAGGGCTCCTCGAACTTCTCGTGGTAGCGGTCGTAGCACTGGCGGGTGATCTCGAAGAGTTCGTCCGCGTCGGCGTCGAGGTGGGGGGCGAGGGAGCGGCGGCAGTGGATGCCGAAGGGCAGCCCGCGGTGCTCGGTGCGCACGGAGTGCCAGGGTCCGGCGGCGACGGCGACCAGGTAGGTGGAGATGACGGGCGTGGTGGCGGCCCGCCAGGTGCCGTTCCCGTCGTGTGTGGTGGTGCCGTTGGCGAGGACGCTCCAGCCGTCGGGCGCGGTGACCGTCAGGTCGAAGACGGCCTTGAGGTCGGGCTGGTCGAAGGCGGCGAAGACGCGCTGGACGTCGTCCAGGAACAGCTGGGTGTAGACGTAGGTCTCGCCGTCGGTGGGGTCGGTGAAGCGGTGCATGCCCTCGCCGGTGCGCGAGTAGCGCATCAGGGTGTCGACGCGCAGTTCGTGCTCGCCCGCGGGGAGGGCCTTCAGCGGCAGCCGGTTCTCGACGAGGGTCCTGGGGTCGAGGGGCTGTCCGTCGAGGGTGGCGGAGCGCAGTTCGGCGGGCTTGAGCTCGACGAAGGTGTCCGCGCCGTCCTGGTCCGAACGCACCGTGAAGCGGATGACGGTACGGGAGTCGAAGGTCTCGTCGCCACGGGTCAGGTCGAGGGTGATCTCGTAGCGGTGAACGTCGAGGAGGCTGGCACGGGTCTGCGCTTCGTCGCGCGTCAGTACGGACATGAGGGACATGCTGCCCGATGCCGCCGACAGCGCACAGGGGCGGTCCGGTACACGTTCTATGTCCGTCTCCGGGGCGCTCCCGAACTGGTGGGGGCGCCGGTCGTGCGCCCCCGGGCGCCCGCTTCATCCGGGTAACGCACCGCCTCCCGGAGGCCGGCGGCCGACGCCGGTGGTGGTCTCACTTCGCCGGGCGCGCCGGGGCTGGTGCCGCGGCTCGCACGCCGGGGCTGGTGCCGTGCCTCGCACGCCGGGGCTGGTGCCGTGCCTCGCACGCCGGGGCTGGTGCCGTGCCTCGCACGCCGGGGCTGGTGCCGTGCCTCGGTCGCCGGGGCTGGTGCCGCGGCATCGCGGGCCCCCGGTCGGTCCGGTCCGGGGACTCGCCGCGGCACACCCGGCCACCCCCCGCCGGTCACTCTCCCGGGACGGGGGTGCTGCCCGTGACGTCCTCGGCGATGCGTTCGTGGTGGCGGATGACCTCGGCGACGATGAAGTTCAGGAGCTTCTCCGCGAACGCGGGGTCGAGTTTGGCGCTCTCGGCGAGCCGGCGCAGCCGGGCGATCTGGGTGGCCTCGCGGGCCGGGTCGGCGGGCGGCAGCTGGTGCGCGGCCTTGAGGTGGCCGACCTGCTGAGTGCATTTGAAGCGTTCGGCGAGCATGTGGACGACGGCGGCGTCGATGTTGTCGATGCTGTCGCGCAGCCGGGCGAGTTCGGCGCGCACGGCCGGGTCGACTTCGCCGTTGGCGGTGTGGCGGGTGGTCATGGGCGCCCAGCCTACGGGGCGTGCGGGTCCTCGATCGCCACCGCTTCGGTGCCGGATCAGGCCCGCAGGGTGCGAGGGACCGCCGCCGGAGCGCACGGATTCCGGGCGTGCCGTGCGACTCTCGGGCCCGCGGAGGTGGCCGGGGGCGGGCGCGCCCCGGACGGAGGCCGGGCGGTCGCTGCAGGAGTGCGTGACACGGGGCCGGGGTGTCGTGCCGGGCGCGGATTCCGGGTGCCGGGGCGTCACCGGACGGGTCGCCGCTGTCGCGGCGGCGTGCCCGGACCGGCCCGGTGACCTCGGCGGCCGGCCGGACGCGTCGGACGGCGGGAAGGGGCGCCCGCGGCCGGGGCGGGCCGCGGGCGCCCGCGTACCCGGGGGGAGGGTACGCGCGGATTCCGGTCAGAGGCCCGAGGCGGCCCGGGCTATGTCGGCCGCGAACGTGGAGACCTCGGTGTAGACACCCGGGTAGCCGGGCCGTGCGCAACCCTGGCCCCAGCTGACGATGCCGACCTGGACGTAGGCGCCCGTGTCGTCCTTGCGGAACATGGGCCCGCCGGAGTCGCCCTGGCAGGTGTCGACGCCGCCCTGCGGGAAGCCGGCGCAGATCTCCTCGCCCGGCACCAGATCGCTGCCGTACGCCTGCTCACAGGTGGCGTCGTCGACGAAGGGGACCGTGGCCTTGAGCAGGTGACGCTGCTGGCCGCCGCCCTCGCGGGCGGCGCCCCAGCCGGCGACGGTGAAGTCACCGCTGTTGTACGCGGTGGTGGTGGCGGTCTTCAGGGTGGGCAGGTCGATGGGCTGGGCGAGCTTGATCAGGGCCCAGTCCCTGCCTTTGCCGTTGTAGCCGGGGGCCTGCAGCACCTTGGTCGACTTCACCTTGATCGCGCTGCCGCTCCGCAGGTCGACGACGCCCGCCGTGGCGGTGATCGAGGTGTTGGAACCGGATCCGCTCACACAGTGCGCGGCGGTCAGGACGATGTTCTTGGCATACAGCGCACCGCCGCAGCCCATGGAGAGACGGACCATGAACGGGAACTCACCCTGCGCGGCCCGCGTCCCGCCGACGACGGGCTGGGGAGCGGCATGGGCGGACAGGGGCTGGAGCGAGAGGGCGGCCAGCGCGACGGCGACCGTCGCGAAGGCTCTGTTGAGGCCGCCGATCTTCTTCAGGAGCTTCAACGTGTTTCCTTCCGTGGGGGGTTGACGGCACGGCGACAGCACGGAAGACCTCAATGACATGCCCCCGCCAAGCCTGTGCAGATTATTTGAAGCGCCGAAGGGGGCGACAAGAAGGGTTTTCCGGCCACAGGGCCGTGCGACGCCACGTCCGTGCGCCCGCGCATACCCCGCCACCAGGAGGGAGCGCGCCTACAGTGGAGGGCAGTGCTGGCGTCTTCAGGGGGTGCGGCCGTGGCGAACGGCGGACCGGTGGAGCACGGCTATCCGCATCTGGAGACGGTGCGGTCGGCCATCACCGCGCTGTACAGACGGCTCTCGTACGACACCATCCACACCTTCGCGACCAGCGTGAACCCCGCCGACGTGGCGTTCTGCGACCAGGACGACCTGCACCTGGGCGCGCAGCGCGTGGCACGGGAACTCGTGCGGCACTTCCGGCTGCCCGACGCCCGGATCATCGTCAGCTTCCGTGAGATGACGCACGCGGCGAACGTCGAACTGGCCGCGGGTCCGGAGTACTTCGTCGAACTCAACGACCGGTTCCGCACCCACCGCCGGGACATCGGCGCGGCGCTCGCGCACGAGGTGATGCACGTCTACCTGCACCGTCTCGGCCTGTCCTTCCCCGGCACCCGTGACAACGAGATCCTCACCGACACCGCGACGACCTACCTGGGCGCGGGCTGGCTCCTCCTCGACGCCTTCCGCGAGGACGGGATGTCGTCGCAGAAACTCGGCTATCTCACCCCGGAGGAGTTCGGCTATGTCCTCGCCAAGCGGGCACTGCTGTTCGGCGAGGACCCGGCCGTCTGGTTCACCAGCCCGCAGGCGTACACGGCGTACACCAAGGGCATGGCGCAGGCCCGCCGCGACGAGCAGCAGCCGCCGCTGACCGCCGCCGGCTGGGCGGGCCGCCACCGCTACGCCAAGGACCGCCGCCACGCCCAGGACCACCCCTCCGCCGGCCCCGACCCGCATCCGGGAGTCCCGTACTCCTTCACCTCCTCCGGCCACGGCCCGCTGCGCGTGTCGTTCCCGTGCCCGACCTGCCGGCAGCGGATCAGGGTGCCGGTACGGGGACGGGTGCGGGCGCGCTGCGCACTGTGCCGTACGGTGCTGGAGTGCGACACATGAGACGCGGCCGCGACCGGTGAGGCACGGACCGCGGAGGTTGTTCACGGCGGTCCGCGAAGGGGACGAGCTCGCGGTCCTGCGACTGCTGCGCGCGGGCGTAAGCCCCGAGTCGGCCGACGAGGAGGGCCGGACCGTCCTGTACGAGGCCGCGGTGAACGGCGCGCCGGGCATCGCAGGGCTGCTGCTGGCGGCCGGCGCCGACCCCGACCGCCTCAGCGAGGGCGCCGACGCGCCGCTGTGCGGCGCGGCGTGCGGGGGCCGTACCGAGGTCGTACGGGTGCTGCTGGCGGCCGGGGCGACGCCGGATCTGGCCGAGGAGGGCGGGTTCCGGGCACTGACGTGGGCGGTGCGGTGGGGGCACGCGGGGGTCGTACGGGCGTTGCTGGCGGCGGGCGCGGACCCGGATCTGCCCGGCCCCAGCGGCGAACCCCCGCTGGTGGCGGCCGCCCGGCGCGGCTCCCCCGGCTGTGTGCGTGCCCTGCCGGCCCACGGGGCGCGGGCGCGGCGGGAGGCGCTGGCCGAGACCCGGCGCCTGCGGGTGCCGGACGTCGCGGCGGAACTCCGCACGGGCCTGGAGGCGGCGTACGGCCCCGGCCACACGTACGTCACGCGCCGCTGGGAGCAGGAGCCCGGCACGGTGACCGTGGAGGTCAGGCTGGTGCGCGACGGCATGCCGGTGGCGGGCGACAACCGGCAGACCGGACACGACGCGATCGGCCGCCTGTTGGAGGACAGTCCCGGAGCGGGCGGCGGATGAGGCGGGCGGAAGCCCTCGTCCCCACCCCTGGTGGGCGCCACCGCCCGCCGGGCGGTGGCGCCCACGGCACCGCGCAGTGCACGAACACGGCCGTCACCCACGGCATCGCCCCGGGCGCGGTGTGGTTCGGGGGCGGGGCTGCGTCGGGCGCGGTGTGGTTCGGGGCGGTGTGGTTCGGGCGCGGGGCTGCATCGGGCGCGGTGTGGTTCGGCGCGGTGTGGTTCGGGGCGGTGTGGTTCGGGCGCGGGGCTGCATCGGGCGCGGGGCTGCATCGCTAGTCCGCCCCGTACACCGCCCCCGGTGCCCCGGCCTCCGCCAGCAGCTTCAGTGCCGCCTCCCCCGCCTCGGCCGGGCTCCAGCGCGCGCCCTTGTCGGCGGTCGGGCCCGGCCGCCACCCCTCCATGACGGTGATCCGCCCGCCCTCGGCCTCGAAGACCCGCCCGGTGACCCCGGCGCTCCCGGGGGAGCCCAGCCAGACGACCAGGGGCGAGACGTTCTCGGGGGCCATCGCGTCGAAACCGGCGTCCGGCGCTGCCATCGCCTCGGCGAACGTGCGCTCGGTCATCCGGGTGCGGGCGGCCGGAGCGATGGCGTTGACCTGCACGCCGTAGCGCCCGAGTTCCGCCGCCGCGACCAGCGTCAGCGCGACGATCCCGGCCTTCGCCGCGCTGTAGTTCCCCTGCCCCACCGAGCCCAGCAGCCCCGCCCCGCTGCTGGTGTTGACGACACGGGCGCGGGGGGCGCGTCCCGCCTTCGCCTCGGCCCGCCAGTGCGCCGCCGCGTGCTTCAGCGTCAGGAAGTGGCCCTTGAGGTGGACGCGCAGCACGGCGTCCCAGTCGTCCTCGTCTAGGTTGACCAGCATCCGGTCGCGCAGGAACCCGGCGTTGTTGACGAGGGTGTCGAGGCGCCCGTACGTCTCCAGGGCGCTCGCCACCAGCGAGGCGGCCCCGGCGTCCGTCGCGATGTCGCCGCCGTGGGCGACCGCCTCCGCGCCGGCCGCGCGGATCTCGTCGGCGACCCGGCCGGCCGGGCTGTCGGCGCCGGGCACCCCGTCGAGGCCGACCCCGAGGTCGTTGACGACGACCTTCGCGCCTTCTGCGGCGAACGCGAGAGCGTGGGCGCGGCCCAGACCACGGCCCGCACCGGTCACGACCACCACCCGGCCATCGGCGATACCTGTCACATCTGTCCCCTTGTCGTTGTGTCGATGGATCGATCCATCGATGTAAGTCGTCCGCGACGTGCCGTCGTCCGTGGTGCGGCGTCGTCCGTGGTGCGGCGTCGTCCGTGGTGCGGCGTCGTCCGTGGTGTGCGGTCTCATGCGCGGCGGTTCACGGTCGCCGCGTCGAGGAACGCCGGGCGCTCCCCTCCCCCGTGGACCAGCAGGCTCGCACCGGTGATGTACGCGGCGGCGTCCGAGGCGAGGAAGACGGCGGCCTCTCCGACGTCGGACGGCTCGGCGAGCCGCCCGAGCGGCACGGTGCGGGAAACGGCCGCGACGCCGTCCTCGCCCCCGTAGTGGAGGTGGGAAAGCTCGGTACGGACCATCCCGACGACCAGCGTGTTGACCCGCACCCGCGGCGCCCACTCCACGGCCATGGACCGGGCGAGGCTCTCGACCCCTGCCTTGGCCGCCCCGTACGCGGCCGTGCCCGGTGAGGGCCGGCCGCCGCTGACGCTGCCTATCATCACGACCGCTCCGCCGGCGCGCCTGAGGTGCGGGTAGGCCGCGAGTGAGACGGTCAGCGGGGCGAGGAGGTTGAGCGCGACGACCCGGGCGTGCCGTTCGGGCGCGGCGTCGGCGAGGAGCCGGTAGGGGGCACCGCCCGCGTTGTTGACCAGCACGTCGACGCGGGGCAGCGCGTCGAAGAAGTCCCGTACGGCGGTGGGGTCGCACACGTCGAGCGCGACGAACTCCATGCCCGGCAGGGGGACTTCGGGAGGCCTGCGGGCGCACACCACGACCTCCGCGCCGGCCGCGGCGAAGGCCCGGGCGATCCCGGCCCCGACGCCGCGGGTGCCGCCGGTGACTACGGCGGTCCGGCCGTGCAGGCCGCGGACGGTCCCGCCGGAGTCCCCGCGGGCACCAAAGTCCCCGCGTGATGATCCGTCGCCCGACGCCGGGGACGGAAAGGCTGAGTTGTCCACAGGGTCTCCCGCCGGAATGCGATGACTGCTAGCGTCGAATCGCACCTAACAAACGTTTGGTGGAAAGGTAGCTGATGTGCCCATGGGTGTCTCCACCTCGTGCCCGGAAAAAGGGATCGCCGTCGTCACGGTCGACTTCCCACCGGTGAACGCGCTGCCGGTGGGCGGCTGGTTCGCCCTGGCCGATGTCGTGCGGTCGGCGGGCCGCGACCCGGAGGTCCGCTGTGTCGTGCTGGCCGCCGAGGGGCGCGGTTTCAACGCGGGCGTGGACATCAAGGAGATACAGGCCCGGGGCAGCGAGGCGCTCGTAGGAGCCAACCGCGGATGCTTCGAGGCGTTCGCGGCGGTGTACGAGTGCGAGGTGCCGGTCGTGGCGGCCGTGCAGGGCTTCTGCCTGGGCGGCGGGATAGGACTGGCGGGCAACGCGGACGCGATCGTGGCGAGCGAGGACGCCGTCTTCGGGCTGCCCGAACTGGACCGCGGCGCACTGGGCGCGGCCACCCACCTGGCGCGGCTGGTCCCCCCGCACCTGATGCGCGCCCTGTACTACACCGCGCGGACGGCGACGGCGGCCGAACTGCACGCGCACGGCTCGGTGTGGCGGGTCGTTCCTCGCGAGGGGCTGCGCGCGGCCGCCCTGGAGCTGGCCCGGGAGATCGCCGCCAAGGACGGCGAGCTGCTCCGGCTCGCCAAGGCCGCCATCAACGGCATCGACCCGGTCGATGTCCGCCGTAGCTACCGCTTCGAGCAGGGCTTCACCTTCGAGGCGAACCTGAGCGGCGTGGCCGGCCGCGTCAGAGACACCTTCGGAACAAAGGGGGCGTAGGTGGGGGACAAGACGATGACCGCCGACGAGGTCGTCTCCCGGCTGGAGAGCGGCATGACCCTCGGCATCGGCGGCTGGGGCTCGCGCCGCAAACCGATGGCCCTGGTGCGGGCGCTGCTCCGCTCGGAGGTCACCGATCTGACGGTCGTCTCCTACGGCGGCCCGGACGTCGGCATGCTCGCGGCCGCCGGACGGATCCGCACCCTGGTCGCCGCCTTCGCGACCCTCGACTCGATCCCGCTCGAACCGCACGTCCGGGCGGCGCGCGAGAGCGGCGCCTTCGAACTGGTGGAGATCGACGAGGCGATGTTCATGTGGGGGCTGCACGCGGCGGCCAACCGGCTGCCGTTCCTGCCGGTGCGGGCGGGCATCGGCTCGGACGTGATGCGGGTCAACCCCGGCCTGCGGACGGTCACGTCGCCGTACGAGGACGGGGGGCCGTTCGCGGGCCCGGCCCGCCCGGACGCGCCCGGGGATGCCGTCGCTCCCGGCGGGGGCGGGCCCGGTGTCCGCGAGGAGTTCGTGGCCATGCCCGCGCTGCGGATGGATGCCGCCCTGGTTCATGTCAACCGCGCCGACCGGCTGGGCAACGGCCAGTACCTGGGCCCGGACCCCTACTTCGACGACCTGTTCTGCGAGGCCGCCGACGCGGCGTACGTCTCGTGCGAGCGGATCGTGGACACGGCGGAGCTGACGAAGGAGGCGGCGCCGCACACTCTGCTCGTCAAGCGGCACACCGTGACCGGCGTGGTCGAGACGCCGGACGGCGCGCACTTCACGTCCTGCGCACCCGACCACGACCGGGACGAGCCCTTCCAGAAGCACTACGCGACCACGGAGTGGCCCCGGTTCGCCGAGCGGTTCCTCGCCGGGGACGAACAGACCTATCAGTCGGCCGTCCGGGCCTGGCACAAGGAGCGGCCATGAGCGGAGCGACCCGCGCCGAGTACTGCGTGATCGCCTGTGCCGAGGCATGGCGCGGCGCGGGGGAGATCCTCGCCAGCCCCATGGGCCCGGTCCCGTCCGTCGGGGTGCGCCTCGCCAGGCACACCTTCTCCCCGGACCTGCTGCTCACCGACGGCGAGGCGATGCTCGTGGGCCCCGACGGCACGGTGGAGGGCTGGCTGCCCTACCGGCAGCATCTGGCGCTGGTCACCGGCGGCCGGCGGCACGTGATGATGGGCGCGAGCCAGATCGACCGCTTCGGCAACCAGAACATCTCGTGCGTCGGCGACTGGGCACGGCCCCGACGGCAGCTGCTGGGGGTGCGCGGCGCACCGGTGAACACCCTGAACAACCCGACCAGTTACTGGATACCGCGGCACTCGCGGCGGGTGTTCGTCGAGCGGGTCGACATGGTGTGCGGGGTGGGGTACGACCGGGCGGCCCGGCACCCGGCCTCCGCCCGCTTCCACCGCATCCCGCGCGTGGTGTCCGACCTCGGCGTCTTCGACTTCGCCACCCCGGACCGGTCGATGCGGCTGGCCTCGCTGCACCCGGGGGTGACGGTGGAGGAGGTACGCGAGGCGACGGGCTTCGAGCTGACGGTCCCGGACGAGGTGCCGTACACCCGCGAACCGACGCCGGACGAGCTGCGGTTGATCCGCGAGGTGATCGATCCGCGGGGGGTACGGGAGCGCGAGGTTCCCGACCGGTCCGCCGAGAGCGGAGGACACTGATGGACACCGCGCTCACCCGGCTCGTCGGCATCCGGCACCCGGTCGTCCAGACGGGCATGGGCTGGGTGGCCGGGCCGCGGCTGGTGTCCGCCACGGCGAACGCGGGCGCGCTGGGCATCCTGGCCTCCGCGACCATGACGCTCGACCGGCTGCGGGAGGCGATACGGGAGGTCCGGTCGCGTACCAACGCGCCGTTCGGGGTGAATTTGCGCGCGGACGCCTCGGACGCGGCCGACCGGGCGCGGATCCTCGTCGAGGAGGGCGTGCGGGTGGCCTCCTTCGCGCTGGCCCCCTCCCGTGAACTGATCGCCGGGCTGAAGGCGGCGGGTGTGATCGTGATCCCGTCCGCGGGCGCCCGGCGGCACGCGGAGAAGGTGGCCGCCTGGGGTGCGGACGCGGTGATCGTGCAGGGCGGCGAGGGCGGCGGTCACACCGGCGAGGTGGCGACGACCGTGCTGCTGCCGCAGGTGGTGGACGCGGTGGACATCCCGGTGGTGGCGGCGGGCGGCTTCCACGACGGGCGGGGGCTGGTCGCGGCACTGGCGTACGGGGCGTCGGGGGTGGCGATGGGCACACGGTTCCTGCTCACCTCGGACTCGACCGTGCCGGACCCGGTGAAGGCGAGGTATCTGGCGGCGACCGTGAAGGACGTCACCGTGACGAGGGCGGTCGACGGGCTGCCGCACCGTATGCTGCGCACCCCGCTCGTCGACGCGCTGGAGCGCGCGGGCCGTACGCGGGCACTGCTGCACGCGGTGCGCCGGGCGTCCGGCTTCCGGAGGCTGTCGGGCCTGACGTGGCGGCGGATGGTCCGCGATGGCCTCGCACTGAGGCACGGCAAGGACCTGACCTGGAGCCAGGTCCTGCTCGCTGCGAACACGCCGATGCTGCTCAGGGCCGCCATGGTGGAGGGGCGGACGGACCTCGGGGTGATGGCGTCCGGGCAGGTCGCCGGGGTGATCGGTGACCTGCCCTCGTGCGCGGAGCTGGTGGAGCGGATCATGGCGGAGGCGGAGGAGGCGCTGGCATCGCTGGGATCCCTCAGAGCCGCTCGATGATCGTCACGTTCGCCTGGCCGCCGCCCTCGCACATCGTCTGCAGTCCGTAGCGGCCGCCAGTGCGCTCCAGTTCGTGCAGCAGGGTGGTCATCAGCTTGGCGCCCGTGGCGCCCAGGGGGTGGCCGAGCGCGATGGCGCCGCCGTTGACGTTGACCTTCTCCGGGTCGGCTCCGGTCTCCTTCAGCCAGGCGAGGACGACCGGGGCGAACGCCTCGTTGATCTCGACGAGGTCGATGTCGTCGATGGTGAGGCCGGTCTTCTTCAGCGCGTGCGCGGTCGCCGGGATCGGTGCCGACAGCATGCGGATGGGGTCCTCGCCGCGCGCCGAGAGGTGGTGGACCCGGGCACGCGGGGTCAGCCCGTGTTCCCGTACCGCCCGCTCCGAGGCCAGCAGCAGGGCCGCCGCTCCGTCGGAGACCTGCGAGGAGCAGGCGGCGGTGATGGTGCCGCCGTCGAGGACCGGCTTCAGCGCGGCCATCTTCTCCAGCGAGGTGTCCCGGCGCGGGCCCTCGTCGGCCGTGACATCTCGGTGGGCGACGACCTCACGGTCGAAGCGGCCCTCGTCGATGGCCCTCAGGGCCCGGCGGTGGGAGCGCAGCGCGAACTCCTCCTGGTCGCGCCGGCTGATGCCCCACTTGGCGGCGATCAGTTCGGCGCCGTGGAACTGGTTGACGGGCCGGTCGCCGTAGCGGGCCCGCCACCCCTCGCTGCCCGCGAACGGCCCCTCGGTGAGCCCCAGCGGTTCGGCGGCCTGGCGGGAGGCGAAGGCGATCGGGATCTGCGACATGTTCTGGACACCGCCCGCGACCACCAGGTCCTGGGTGCCGGAGAGCACGGCCTGCGCCGCGAAGTGCACGGCCTGCTGCGAGGAGCCGCACTGGCGGTCCACCGTCACACCCGGCACCTCCTCGGGCAGCCCGGCCGCCAGCCAGCAGGTGCGGGCGATGTCCCCGGCCTGCGGCCCCACCGTGTCCAGGCAGCCGAAGACGACGTCCTCCACGGCGGCCGGGTCGATGCCGGAGCGGGCCACCAGGGCCCCCAGCACATGCGCGCCCAGGTCCGCCGGATGGACCCCGCTCAGGCCACCCCCGCGCCGCCCGACGGGCGTGCGGACCGCTTCGACGATGTATACCTCGGCCATGGTCAACTCCTCCACTGGGACGGCCGTTCGGATGCGACTAGGTGCGCACGGCGATTCCGTCGAGCACCATCGACAGGTACTGCCGGGCGATCTCCTCCGGGCTGTGCTGTCCACCGGGCCGGTACCAGGACGCCGCGACCCACACCGTGTCGCGCACGAACCGGTAGGTGAGCCGGACGTCGAGGTCGGACCGGAACACCCGGGCGGCGACCCCGCGCTCCAGCGTGGACAGCCATGCCTTCTCGAACTTGCGCTGCGATTCGGCGAGGAACGCGAACCGTTCCTGCGCCGCCAGCTGCCTGGACTCCTTCTGGTAGATCGCGACGGCCGCGCGGTGCCGGTCGATCTCCCGGAAGGACTCGGTGACCAGCGCCTCAAGCGTCTCCCGCGGACCGAGTTCGGCGTCCAGGACGGTGTCGTAGCCGTTCCACAGCTCGTCCAGGAACGTGCGCAGGATCTCCTCCAGCATCGACTCCTTGGAGTCGAAGTGGTAGTAGAGGCTGCCCGCGAGCATCCCGGCGTGATCCGCGATCGTGCGGACGGTGGTGGCGTTGTAGCCCTGCTCGGCGAAGACCTCGGCGGCGGTGTCGAGGAGTTCACGACGGCGGGCCGGCGCGGCGGTCACCTGGGGCTTCTTCTCGGTCGGCACGGATCCATTGTCGTCCTAGGCGTGCTGGCTGCTGACGGCGACCACCTCGCCGGTCATGTACGAGGAGTAGCCGGACGCCAGGAAGACGATCACGTTGGCGACCTCCCACGGCTGTGCGTAGCGCCCGAAAGCCTCCCGCGCGGTCAGCTCCTCCAGCAGCTCGGACGTCGTCACCTTCACCAGGTGCGGGTGCATGGCGAGGCTCGGCGCGACGGCGTTCACCCGCACCCCGTACGGGGCCGCCTCGATCGCCGCGCACCGGGTCAGGGCCATGACACCCGCCTTCGCGGCGGCGTAATGGGCCTGGCCGGCTTGGGCGCGCCAGCCGATCACGGAGGCGTTGTTGACGATCACGCCGCCGCCCGTCTCCCTCATCGCGCGCAGGGCCGCCCGGGTGCAGCGGAACGTGCCGTTCAGGGTCACGTCCAGCACCGTCGACCACTGCTCGTCGGTCATGTCGGCGAGGGGGGCCGTGCCGCCCAGGCCGGCGTTGTTGACGACGATGTCGAGGCGCCCGTGCATCTGAACGGCCGCGTCGAACAGGGCCCCCACCTGGGCCCCGTCGGTGACGTCGCAGGGGACCGCCGCCACCGCCCCGTCGAACCGCCGGCCCAGCTCCGCCTCGTACTCCTTGAGCCGGCGCACATGAACGTCGCTGATCACCACCCGTGCGCCCTCTTCCAGGAACCGGCGCGCCGTCGCCCCTCCGATCCCCGCCCCGGCCGCCGCGGTGATGACGGCGGTGCGGCCCTTCAGCAGCCCGTGGCCGGGTACGTACGACGGACTCTCGACGTCTGTCATGGGCCCACGCTAACCTACCAAACACTTGTTAGGGAAGGATGGTGCCCGTGGACCTCACGCACTCCCCCGCCGACGAGGGCTTCCGCTCGCAGGCCCGCGCCTGGCTCGCCGCGCACGTGCCCGCCGTCCCGCTGCCCTCCCTGGAGACCGAGGAGGGCTTCGCGGCGCACCGCGCGTGGGAGGCCGAACTCGCCGCGGACCGCTGGTCGGTGGTGTCCTGGCCGGCCGCGTACGGCGGACGGGACGCGGGGCTGGTGCGCTGGCTGATCTTCGAGGAGGAGTACTACGCGGCGGGCGCGCCGGGCCGCGTCGGCCAGAACGGCATCAACCTGCTGGCGCCGACCCTCTTCGAGTACGGCACGCAGGAGCAGCGGGCGCGTGTCCTGCCGCCGATGGCGTCGGGCGAGGTGGTCTGGGCTCAGGCGTGGTCCGAACCGGAGGCGGGCTCGGATCTGGCGTCGCTGACGTCGAAGGCGGTCCGCACGGAGGGCGGGTGGCTGCTGCGGGGCCAGAAGACGTGGTCGTCGCGGGCGGCCTTCGCCGACCGCGCGTTCGGGCTGTTCCGCAGCGACCCGGAGGCGCCCGAGCCGCACCAGGGCCTCACCTACCTCATGTTCGACCTGCGCGCGCCCGGGGTGACGGTACGGCCGATCGGCCGTCTCGACGGCAAGCCGGCCTTCGCCGAGCTGTTCCTGGACGATGTCTTCGTGCCCGACGAGGACGTGATCGGCGAGCCGGGCCGGGGCTGGCGGATCGCCATGTCGACGGCGGGCAACGAGCGCGGGCTGACGCTGCGCTCACCCGGCCGTTTCCTGGCCGCCGCCGGCCGGCTGGTCGAGCTGTGGCACGCGCGGGGATGCCCCGTGGAGGCGCGGGACCGGGTGGCCGACGCGGTGATCGGGGCCCGCGCGTACCAGTTGTTCACCTACGCGGGCGCGTCCCGCTTCCTCGACGGCGAGGCCATCGGCCCTGAGTCCAGCATGAACAAGGTGTTCTGGTCGCAGTACGACATAGCGCTGCACGAGACGGCGCTCGAACTGCTGGGCGTGGAGGGTGAGTCGGCGGACACCGGCTGGGCGGAAGGCTATGTCTTCGCCCTCGCGGGCCCCATCTACGCCGGCACCAACGAGATCCAGCGCGACATCATCGCCGAGCGCCTGCTCGGCCTGCCGAAGGGCCGCCGCTGATGCGTTTCCTGCTCACCGGCGAACAGCGCGCCTTCGCCCGCTCGCTGGACGCCCTGCTGACCGCCGCGGACACACCGGCGGTCGTACGGTCATGGAGTACCGGCGACCACACGGCCGGACGGGCGCTGTGGTCCCGGCTCGGCGAGGCGGGCGTCTTCGCGTTGGCGGTCCCGGAAGCGTACGAGGGGCTGGGCCCGCTTCCCGTCGAACTCGCCGTGGCCTTCGTGGAGCTGGGCCGCCATGCGGTTCCGGGGCCGGTGGTGGAGACGGTGCTCGCGGCGGCCCTGCTCGCGGGGGTGCCCGAGCAGGCCGAGCGGCTGCTGCCCGGAACGGCCGCGGGCCGGGTGATGGTCACGGTCGGTGCGCCGTACGCGCTGGACGGGGACGTGGCCGACACCGTACTCGCCCTCACCGGCGGGGAGGTGTGGCTGTCCCCCGGCTGCCGGCCGGAGGTCCGGCCGTCGCTGGATCCGGCCCGCAGGCTGGCCACCCCGCTCCCCGGCGGCCGGCTCCTGTCCCCCGCCGTCCCGCCCGGCGCCCTCTCCTGGGCCCGTCTGGCCACCGCGGCCCAGGCCCTCGGCGTCGGCCTCGCCTTGCTCGACAGAACCGTCGCGTACGTCGGGCAGCGGGTCCAGTTCGGTGTGCCCATCGGCTCGTTCCAGGCGGTCAGGCATCGGCTGGCCGACGCGAAGACCGCTCTGGAGTTCGCGCGGCCGCTGCTCTTCGGCGCCGCCCTGTCGATGAACCCCGGGGACGTCGCGGCCGCCAAGGTCGCGGCCTGCGAGGCGGCCTATGCCACCGCCCGGACCGCCCTCCAGTTGCACGGGGCCATCGGCTACACCGTCGAGTACGACCTGTCCCTGTGGCTGACGAAGGCCCGTGCGCTGCTCACCGCGTGGGGGACACCGGCGCAGTGCCGGGCCGCCGTCGTCGAGGCCGTCCGCCCGGGCCCGTGAGAGCGAGCCGCTCGTCCGTCCCGCCGGCTCACCCCGGTGCCACGATCCCCTGCGCCCGCGCCGCCGCCAGCCACTGCGGGAACTCGCCCACCAGACGGTCGTACAACGCGTCGTCGGACACCTCCCGCGGGTCAGAGCCTGCGTGGAAGAACCCGGCGTTGTCGACGACGCGCTTGTGCGGCACGGCCAGTTCGTCGAGCCTGCGCAGGAAGCCGAACTGCTTGCTGCCGGGATCCCCGAACCCGATGAACTGCCAGAACATCGGCAGCCGGGCCGCCTTGCACAGGTACCGCTCCGCGGCGAGCTTGTTGACGGGACCGCCGTCGGTCTGGAAGACGACGAGCGCGGGGTCCTCGGCGCCGCTGTCGAGGTAGTGGTCGATGACGGCGTCCATCGCCAGGTGGTAGCTGGTCCTGCCCATGTGCCCGAGCCCAGCCACGATCCGGTCGATCCGGCCGCGGTGGTCGGCGAGGGAGATGTCCGTCACCGCGTCGATGTCCGTGGAGAAGAAGACGACCGACACGCTCCCGTCGTCGTCGAGGTGCGCGGACAGTCCGAGCACCCGGTCGGCGAGCGCCTGCACGCTGCCGTCCCTGTAGTACGGCTTCATGGACCCCGAGTGGTCGACCACCAGGTAGACGGCGGCCCGCTGCCCGCCCAGCCCGTGCTTGCGCAGCGAGACCCCGGCGCTCTTGTAGAGGCCGACCAGCGCGGGCGCGGCCTCCTCCACCTTGGCGAGGCTGATGGCGGCCATGGGTCTCCTTTCCTCACGGGGACGTACCGGGGGCCGACTCCGTCCGGCCGGCGCCTTTACCACCTCCACGACACGACCCCGGGCGCCCCATTGAAGCAGCCGGGCTACGCCACGGACACGGAAGCCCTGCATCCGGACGCCCGCAACCTTGCCGCGTTCCCCCTGCACCTGCGCGAGGAGTACCAGCAGATGGTGCGTGCGGTCCGTTCCATCGCGCCATGGAACCCCGTCGCCGCGCGCGGGCCGCGTCCCTCACATCTCCTCGGCGGGCACCCGGCAGCGCACCTGTTTCCCGATCGCCGAGCGCCGTACCTGCCACCCGGGGGCGAGCAGGTCGACCAGCCCGAGCCCCCGCCCACCCTCCGCCTCCGCGCTGTCGAACGCGATCGCCCGCCGCCTCGGCAGTACGCCGGGGTCCGGATCGTGCACGTTCACCGCGATGCCGTACGACATCGCGTACACCTCCACCACGAGCGGAACGTGGTCCCCACAGGCCCGCACGGAGTTGCCGACCAGTTCGGAGAGGACGAGCCGGGCGGAGTCCACGGCACCGGGGGCGAGGCCCTGAGTGAGCAGTTCGCTACGGGTCAACTCCCTTACGGCACGCAGGTTCGGGGGCGAGGCGGAGATGTGGGCGGCGAAGCCCCGGGGGCGGGGGCGAAGGTAGTAGCCGGGCACGGTGAGGTGGGGGGTCGGAGTGGGGTGCATGGTGTCGCCTTCTGAAAGGCCGGTTGGAACAGGTCCAGGCTGCACCCGGCGCACCTCGTTCTCCCTGAGGTAGAAATATTTCCCCCAAAAGGGGTGAAGTTCTCGCGATGGTGTGCGACAAGCCCAACAGCGTCGCCAGACTCCACCCATGCCCAACTCGCCGCTTGTACCGACTGTTCGACGCCGCCGCCTGGGTGCCAGCCTGCGGCGTTTTCGCAACGAGGCCGGGATGACCCTCGATGCTGCCGCAGGAGCCATGGCCTGGAGAGCGCCCAAGCTCTCAAAGATCGAGGGCGCCACTCAGTCGATCAGACCGGTCGAGGTGGAGGCACTCCTGACCGTGTACGGGGTGCAGGACACCCGGGTGAAGGACGCGCTGAAGGCTCTGGCCCAGGACGCCGGAAAGAAGGGCTGGTGGCAGACGTACAGCACGATCGTGTCACCCGCCTACGCCGACTACATCTCTCTTGAGACGGACGCCGATACGATCTGCGAATGGTCGCCACTGGTCGTCCCGGGCCTGTTGCAGACGGCCGCCTACGCCCGGGAGACCATCGCCGGCGTGACGACATCACGCACACCAGAAGAAGTGGTGGCCCTGGCGGAGGTACGCATGGCCCGACAAGCCGTACTCTCCCGTCCGGGAACGGCTCCAGAGCTGTGGGCCATCATCCATGAAGCAGCGCTTCATCAGCGCTTCCCTGCGCGTCCCGCGACCATGCGAGAACAGCTCCGGCGACTGCTCGGTGTCTCGGAGATGCCCAACGTCACGGTGCAGTTGATGCCGCTGGACTCCACCCCCAACCCAGGCGTGGTCGGCGGCTTCACCGTAACGGCGTTCCCCCAGCCCATGCCTTCAGTAGTACTGCTGGAAAACCTCAGCGGTGCGACGTACGTTGAAGGCAACGACGCAGCACCCTTCGCCAAGGCTTTCGAGTGCATTCGCGTCACGGCCCTTCCGGTGGAGGACTCGCTGGCGCGCATCGCCGAGTTGGAAGAGAGTCATCGCAAGTGAACGACTTCAAGGCCGACCTGTACGCAGGCGATCTCACCCAAGCGATATGGCGCAAGGCGTCGAGCAGCGGCGCGGAGAACAACTGCGTCGAAGTCGCCGAACTCCCCGGCGGCGCCAGGGCCGTCCGGGACTCCAAGAACCCCGGGCGTGCACCCCTGTGCTTCACCGCCTCCGAGTGGGCCGCGTTCCGGGACGGGATCATCGCCGGCGAGCTTTGACCACTCAGCCGACTCTGCTGCACGACCGCGGGCCACCGGCCTACCGATTCGGCTGGACCACCGTCCGAATCACCAGGTGCGCGCCCACGACCACTGGCTTTCCCGTGCCCCGTGTCCCCACCGACGGCTCCCACTCGCGCGAGGGCGTGCGGGCCATCGTCATCGGCACGGGTCCCCGCGGCGTCCCGTACCGGCGGTGGCCCCCACCTCGGACAGAAGCCGGACACGCGACGGCGCCTGCCCGAACGTCCGGGCGAGGACGTTCGGGCAGGCGCCGTCCGTGTTCCGTACGCCGTTGTACGGGACGCGGATGAGTGACCGTCAGGTCACGCCCGGGGCCGGCAGGCCGACAGGTCACGCCCGGGGCCGTCAGACCATCAGCGCGCGGTCCGTGGGCCGGACCGGGGCCGGCAGGTCGCTGGCGCCCGTGAGGTAGCGGTCGACGCCGCGCGCCGCCGAGCGGCCCTCGGCGATCGCCCACACGATGAGCGACTGGCCGCGGCCCGCGTCACCGGCCACGAACACACCCGGGACGTTGGTCTGGAAGCCGGCGTCGCGCGCGATGTTGCCGCGCTCGTCCAGCGCCAGGCCGAACTGCTCCACCAGGCCGTTGTGCTGGTCGGTGCCGGTGAAGCCCATCGCCAGCGTCACCAGCTGCGCGGGGATCTTCCGCTCGGTGCCCGGCTTCTGCGTCAGCCTGCCGTCCACGAACTCGACCTCGATCAGGTGCAGCCACTGCACGTTGCCGTCCTCGTCGCCCTCGAAGTGGGTCGTCGAGACGGAGTAGACCCGCTCGCCGCCCTCCTCGTGCGCGGAGGTGACCTTGTACAGCATCGGGAAGGTCGGCCACGGCTGGGAGACCGGGTTCCGCTCGTCGCCCGGGCGGGGCATGATCTCCAGTTGGGTGACGGAGGCCGCGCCCTGCCGGTGGGCCGTGCCCACGCAGTCCGCGCCCGTGTCACCGCCGCCGATCACGACCACGTGCTTGCCCTCGGCCGAGATCGGCGAGGTGACGTAGTCGCCCTCCTGGACCTTGTTGGCCAGCGGCAGGTACTCCATGGCCTGGTACACGCCCTTGAGCTCGCGGCCGGGCACCGGCAGGTCGCGGGCGGTCGTCGCGCCCGCCGCGATCACCACGGCGTCGTACCGCTTGCGCAGGTCCGTCGCCTTGACGTCCCGGCCGATCTCGACGCCCGTGCGGAAGCGGGTGCCCTCCGCGCGCATCTGCTCGATACGGCGGTTGATGTGCCGCTTCTCCATCTTGAACTCGGGGATGCCGTAGCGCAGCAGACCACCGACACGGTCCGCGCGCTCGTACACCGCGACCGTGTGGCCGGCCCGGGTCAGCTGCTGGGCCGCGGCCAGGCCCGCGGGACCGGAGCCGATGACGGCCACGGTCTTGCCCGACAGGCGCTCGGGGATCTGCGGCTTCACGGTGCCGCTGTCCCACGCCTTGTCGATGATCGAGACCTCGACGTTCTTGATGGTGACCGGCGGCTGGTTGATACCGAGCACGCACGCCGACTCGCACGGAGCGGGGCACAGCCGGCCGGTGAACTCCGGGAAGTTGTTCGTGGCGTGCAGCCGCTCCGACGCCTCGGCCCAGTCCTCGCGGTACGCGTAGTCGTTCCACTCGGGGATCAGGTTCCCCAGCGGGCAGCCGTTGTGGCAGAACGGGATGCCGCAGTCCATGCACCGGCCGGCCTGCGTGCTGATGATCGGCAGCAGCGAGCCGGGAACGTAGACCTCGTTCCAGTCCTTGACACGCTCGGCCACCGGGCGGGACGTGGCGACCTCGCGGCCGTGCGTCAGGAAGCCCTTGGGATCAGCCATTGGTCGCCGCCTCCATCATCTTCTCGGTGATCTCGGTCTCGGAGAGACCGGCTCGCTCGGCGGCGTCCTTGGCGGCGAGCACTGCCTTGTACGTGCTGGGGATGATCTTGCTGAAGCGGTCCACGGCGACGGACCACTCGGCGAGGAGCTTCCCGGCGACCGTGGAACCGGTCTCCTCGGCGTGGCGGCGCACCACGTCGTGCAGCCACTGCTTGTCCGCGTCGTCCAGCGCCTCGACGGCATCGAGGTTGCCGGCGTTGACGTTGTCACGGTCGAGGTCGATGACGTAGGCGATGCCGCCCGACATGCCGGCCGCGAAGTTGCGGCCCGTCTCGCCGAGCACGACGGCGTGGCCGCCGGTCATGTACTCGCAGCCGTGGTCGCCCACGCCCTCCGAGACCACGAGCGCACCGGAGTTGCGGACACAGAACCGTTCGCCGGTACGGCCGCGCAGGAACATCTCGCCGCCGGTCGCGCCGTACGCGATGGTGTTGCCCGCGATCGTCGAGTACTCGGCGAGGTGGTCGGCGGTGCGGTCGGGCCGCACGATCACGCGGCCGCCGGACAGGCCCTTGCCGACGTAGTCGTTGGCGTCGCCCTCCAGGCGCAGCGTGACACCGCGCGGCAGGAACGCGCCGAAGGACTGGCCCGCCGAACCGGTGAAGGTGATGTCGATCGTGTCGTCGGGCAGGCCCGCGCCGCCGAACTTCTTCGTCACCTCGTGGCCGAGCATGGTGCCGACCGTGCGGTTGATGTTGCGGATCGCGACCTGGGCGCGCACCGGCTGGGCGTCGTTCGCCGAGTCCGCGGCGAGGGCGTCGGCGGCGAGCTTGATCAGCTCGTTGTCGAGCGCCTTCTCCAGGCCGTGGTCCTGGGCGACGAGCTGGTGGCGCACCGCGCCCTCGGGCAGCTCGGGCACGTGGAACAGCGGCTCAAGGTCCAGGCCCTGCGCCTTCCAGTGGTTCACGGCCCGCGTCACGTCGAGGACCTCGGCGTGGCCGACGGCCTCCTCGATGGAGCGGAAGCCCAGCTCCGCCAGCAGTTCGCGGACCTCCTGAGCGATGAACTGGAAGAAGTTCACGATGAACTCGGGCCTGCCGGAGAAGCGGTCGCGCAGCACCGGGTTCTGGGTGGCGATGCCGACCGGGCAGGTGTCCAGGTGGCAGACGCGCATCATGACGCAGCCGGAGACGACCAGCGGCGCCGTCGCGAACCCGAACTCCTCGGCGCCGAGCAGCGCGGCGACGACCACGTCGCGGCCGGTCTTGAGCTGGCCGTCGGTCTGCACGACGATGCGGTCGCGCAGGCCGTTGAGCAGCAGCGTCTGCTGCGTCTCGGCGAGGCCGAGCTCCCAGGGGCCGCCGGCGTGCTTCAGTGACGTCAGCGGGGAGGCGCCCGTACCGCCGTCGTGGCCCGAGATCAGGACCACGTCCGCGTGCGCCTTGGAGACACCCGCGGCGACCGTGCCGACGCCGACCTCCGACACCAGCTTCACATGGATCCGCGCCTGCGGGTTCGCGTTCTTCAGGTCGTGGATCAGCTGGGCCAGGTCCTCGATGGAGTAGATGTCGTGGTGCGGCGGCGGCGAGATCAGCCCGACGCCCGGCGTCGAGTGACGGGTCTTGGCCACCCACGGGTACACCTTGTGGCCGGGCAGCTGGCCGCCCTCGCCGGGCTTGGCGCCCTGGGCCATCTTGATCTGGATGTCGTCGGCGTTGACCAGGTACTCGGAGGTCACGCCGAAGCGGCCGGAGGCCACCTGCTTGATCGCCGAGCGGCGCGCCGGGTCGTACAGGCGCTCCGGGTCCTCGCCGCCCTCACCGGTGTTGGACTTGGCGCCCAGCCGGTTCATGGCGATGGCGAGGGTCTCGTGCGCCTCCTTGGAGATGGAGCCGTACGACATGGCGCCCGTGGAGAAGCGCTTGACGATCTCGGAGACCGGCTCGACCTCCTCGACGGGGATCGGCGCACGGTCGGACGTGAAGCCGAACAGGCCGCGCAGCGTCATCAGGCGCTCGGACTGCTCGTTCACCCGGTCCGTGTACTTCTTGAAGATGTCGTAGCGGGCCGTGCGCGTGGAGTGCTGGAGGCGGAAGATCGTCTCCGGGTCGAACAGGTGCGGCTCGCCCTCGCGGCGCCACTGGTACTCGCCGCCGATCTCCAGCGCGCGGTGCGCGGGAGCGATGCCGGAGGCGGGGTAGGCCTTGGCGTGCCGGGCGGCGACCTCCTTGGCGATGACGTCGACGCCGACACCGCCGATCTTGGTGGCCGTGCCGTTGAAGTACTTCTCGACGAAGGCGTCGTCGAGGCCGACGGCCTCGAAGACCTGGGCGCCGCGGTAGGAGGCGACGGTCGAGATGCCCATCTTGGACATGACCTTCAGGACGCCCTTGCCGAGGGCGTAGATCAGGTTGCGGATGGCCTTCTCGGGCTCGATGTCCGGCAGGAACGTTCCGGCCCGGACCAGGTCCTCGACGGACTCCATCGCCAGGTACGGGTTGACCGCGGCGGCGCCGTAGCCGATGAGCAGGGCGACATGGTGGACCTCGCGGACGTCACCGGCCTCGACCAGCAGGCCCACCTGGGTGCGCTGCTTGGTGCGGATGAGGTGGTGGTGGACGGCCGCGGTGAGCAGCAGCGACGGGATCGGCGCGTGCTCGGCGTCCGAGTGGCGGTCGGAGAGGACGATCAGGCGGGCGCCGTTGCCGATCGCGGCGTCGGCCTCGGCGCAGATCTCCTCGATGCGCGCGGCGAGGGCGTCGCCGCCCCCGCTGACGCGGTACAGGCCGGACAGCGTGGCGGCCTTCATGCCCGGCATGTCGCCGTCGGCGTTGATGTGGATGAGCTTGGCCAGCTCGTCGTTGTCGATCACCGGGAACGGCAGCACGACGCTGCGGCAGGAGGCCGCGGTCGGCTCCAGCAGGTTGCCCTGCGGGCCCAGCGACGAGCGAAGGGAGGTGACCAGCTCTTCGCGGATCGCGTCCAGCGGCGGGTTGGTGACCTGCGCGAACAGCTGGGTGAAGTAGTCGAAGAGCAGGCGCGGGCGCTCGCTGAGCGCGGCGATCGGCGAGTCGGTGCCCATCGAGCCGATCGGCTCGGCGCCCGCCTTGGCCATCGGCGCCAGGATGACGCGCAGCTCCTCCTCGGTGTAGCCGAAGGTCTGCTGGCGGCGGGTGACCGAGGCGTGGGTGTGCACGATGTGCTCGCGCTCGGGCAGGTCGCCCAGTTCGATCTCGCCGGCCTCCACCCAGTCCGCGTAGGGCTGCTCGGCGGCGAGGGCCGCCTTGATCTCGTCGTCCTCGATGATGCGGTGCTCGACGGTGTCGACGAGGAACATGCGGCCGGGCTGCAGGCGGCCCTTGCGGACGACCTTGGCGGGGTCGATGTCGAGGACGCCGACCTCGGAAGCGAGGACGACGAGGCCGTCGTCGGTGACCCAGTAGCGGCCCGGGCGCAGACCGTTGCGGTCGAGTACCGCGCCGACCTGGACGCCGTCGGTGAAGGTGACGCAGGCCGGGCCGTCCCAGGGCTCCATCATCGTGGAGTGGAACTCGTAGAAGGCGCGCCGCTCCGGGTCCATGGCGTCGTGGTTCTCCCACGCCTCCGGGATCATCATCAGCACGGAGTGCGGCAGGGAGCGGCCGCCGAGGTGCAGGAGTTCGAGCACCTCGTCGAAGGAGGCGGAGTCGGACGCCTCGGGCGTGCAGATCGGGAAGATCCGCTCCAGCTTCTCCTGGGGACCGAACAGTTCGGAGACCAGCTGGGACTCGCGGGCGCGCATCCAGTTGCGGTTGCCCTTGACCGTGTTGATCTCGCCGTTGTGCGCGATGAAGCGGTACGGGTGGGCGAGCGGCCAGCTAGGGAAGGTGTTCGTGGAGAAGCGCGAGTGGACCAACGCGATCGCGGTGGCGAACCGGCGGTCGGACAGGTCCGGGAAGAAGGGCTCCAGCTGGCCGGTGGTCAGCATGCCCTTGTAGACGATCGTGCGTGCGGACAGCGACGGGAAGTACACGTCGGCCTCGCGCTCGGCGCGCTTGCGCAGCACGAAGGCCGTGCGGTCCAGGTCGATGCCCCTGCTGACGCCGTCGGCCACGAAGAGCTGGCGGAAGACGGGCATCGTGGCGCGGGCGGTCACGCCGAGCAGCTCGGGGGCGACGGGTACCTCGCGCCAGCCGAGGACGGTCAGGCCCTCCTCCGCGGCGATCGCCTCGATCCGGGCGACGGCCTCGGCGGTGCCCTCCTCGGGCAGGAAGGCGATGCCGACGGCGTAGGAGCCCGCCTCGGGCAGTTCGAATCCGGCCACCTCGCGGAAGAAGGCGTCGGGAACCTGGGCGAGGATGCCCGCGCCGTCGCCCGAGTCGGGCTCGGAGCCGGTGGCACCGCGGTGCTCCAGGTTGGTCAGAACCGTCAGCGCCTGCTCGACCAGCGCATGGCTCGCCTCACCGGTGAGGGTGGCCACGAAACCGACGCCACAGGCGTCGTGCTCGTTGCGGGGGTCGTACATACCCTGCGCAGCAGGGCGAGCATCCATGAACGACCAGTTCTGGCCATTCTCGGAGTGCTGGGACGGCTGGCGCGGTGTACGCATCGGCTCTCCCGTCGTCGTCGTGGCATGTGCAAGTGCCGAGGGACGACGTTGGCCCTCTGCGCAAAATTTCGTGCAGGTTACATGATGGAGTGGCTCTCGTGAACCGGACAGCCCGTTCCAGCATGCGGACATCGTCGGGGCGTGGTAGGGATGTCACGCACGACGAAGATGGGATCAAGGGGGCGCGAACGGACAGATCGGTGCCCGTCGGCCCGGGGATGCGGTGGACATCGTCGCCCACCGCGACAGGTGCGGAGCAGGCGTCATTGCCCGCGGCGCTTACGGCTCATGCCCAGTGGTCATGCGGTCGAAACCACCGAGTAACAACTACCTGTGCGGTCCCTCGCACCGGCAGCGCGCACACGGAGGTGACAACTCATCCTACGGCGGTACCGAACAAAGTACCCAGGACGTACGTCACACCCGCCGCGGCACCGCCCAGCGCCAGCTGCCGCACACCGCTGAACCACCAGGTGCGCGCCGTCACCTTGGCCACGACCGCGCCGCACACGAACAGGCCGATCAGGGCGACCAGCACGGCCGGCCACAGGGCCTGGGCCCCGAGCAGATAGGGCAGGACCGGCAGGATGGCACCGAGTCCGAACGCCCCGAAGCTGGAGACCGCGGCGACCATCGGGGAGGGCAGCTCGCCCGGGTCGACGCCGAGCTCCTCGCGCGCGTGTATCTCCAGGGCCTGCTCGGGGTCGCGGGAGAGCTGCTTGGCGACCTCACGGGCGAGGTCCGGGTCGACGCCGCGCGCCTCGTACAGTGCCGCCAGCTCCTCCTCCTCGTCCTCGGGGTGCTTCCTGAGCTCCCGGCGTTCCACTTCGAGCTCGGCCTCGACGAGCTCGCGCTGCGAGGCGACGGAGGTGTACTCGCCGGCGGCCATGGAGAAGGCGCCGGCGGCCAGGCCCGCGAGCCCCGTGATGATGATGGTCTGGCGGCTGACGGCTCCGCCGGCGACACCCGTGATCAGGGCCAGGTTGGAGACCAGCCCGTCCATCGCGCCGAAGACGGCCGGGCGCAGCCAGCCACCGTTCACATCACGGTGCGTGTGGTTGTCGCGGTGCGCCTCGTGCAGCGTCGCTTCGGTCTCGATGATGGCCATGGCCGGCCCCCCAGAGGTACGTGATTGGACTGCTTCCACTTTTCGACAACTGCAAAAGTACGCTCGGGTCTTCTGCCCCGCCAGCAA
The DNA here is from genome assembly GCF_042678285.1 of Streptomyces caeni. Lineage (NCBI taxonomy): Bacteria > Bacillati > Actinomycetota > Actinomycetes > Kitasatosporales > Streptomycetaceae > Streptomyces > Streptomyces caeni. The sequence continues at coordinate 26,088 of NZ_JBHUDX010000010.1, read as the reverse complement.
GGAAAGGCTGGGCTAACCTGCGCGTTTGCCCGTGGAGGCCACTCGCGAGAGTACCCGCACCCCGGTGTCGGACGGGTGATGCTGAGGCCCCTCAGGCTCTGACGGGCCGCTCGGGTGGGACAGATCACAGGGGCTCCATCGCCCCGGGAAGAGGGGGGTGCCCTGAGAGGAGTGGCACCGCATGGGTTCCATCGCCCGTATTCCCCCGGCCCCCACACCCGAGGACGCCGCCGGTCTGCGCGAACGGGCGCGCGGTGCGCTGCTCGGCCTCGCCGTGGGGGACGCGATGGGCGCGCCCGCCGAGAACATGAAACCGTCGGAGATCCGCGCCCGCTGGGGCCGCATCACGGGGTACGTGGCGCGGCAGCCCTCCGGCACGGACGACACCGAGTACGCGATCTTCTCGGGGCTGCTGCTGGCCCGGCACGGCTCGGCGCTCACCGTCGCGCACGTCGAGTCGGCCTGGCACGAGTGGATCGCGGACCGCGACGAGGGGCCGTTCCGCGGGGCGGGGTTCAGCGAGCGGGGCACGCTGGAGAACCTCAGGCGGGGCCTCGCTGCACCCATTTCGGCGCAGCACCGGCACGCCTGGAGCGACGGCCTGGCCATGCGCGCGGCCCCCTTCGGCGTCTTCGCCGCGGGACACCCGGCGGAGGCGGCCCGGCTGGTGGCGATCGACGGCTCGGTGAGCCACGAAGGGGAGGGCATCTACGGCGGCCAGGCCGTCGCGGCCGGGGTCGCGGCGGCGATGGCGGGCGCGCCGACGAGCACCGTGGTGGCCTCGGCCCTCGCGGTCGTCCCCGAGGATTCATGGACGGCCCGCTCCCTGCGTCGCGCCGTCGCCGTGGCCCACCGCGGCGCCCGCGCCGTCCGCTCCGCGGTGGTGATCGGCGGCTACCCCTGGACGGACCTGGCCCCCGAGGCGGTGGCCCTGGCCTTCGGCGCGTACGCGGCGGCGGACGGCGACTTCCCCGAGTCGGTGCTCACCGCGGTCAACATGGGCCGCGACGCCGACACCACGGCCGCGGTCGCCGGGGCCCTGGCGGGCGCGGCGCTCGGCGTCTCGGCGATCCCGGCCGAGTGGGCCGCGGCGATCGGCCCGGCGCGCGGCCGCTGCCTGCCGTCCATGGAGGGGCACCACGTGCTGGACGTGGCGGAGTTGCTGACGCCGGGCGAGGGCGGGAAGTGGGGGGCGGGGGTCGCCGGGGTGTGGGGGGCGGGGATCGCCGCAGGGCGGGAAGATCTCGTGGAGCGCTCCGGCCCCGCGCGCCCGCAC